>CAJYHD010000534.1 GCA_913773715.1 uncultured Sphingobium sp. | reverse complement strand
AAACGGCCAAGCTGCTCGCCGACATTCCGGGCAAGACAATCGTGCTGGTCGGCGCGCTGGCCCCGGCGCGGTTTGGCGAGAGCGACGCCAGCTTCAACCTCGGCATGGCATTCGCGACCGCGCAGGTCGCCGAGCCGGGCGTCTATATCACGATGAGCGGATCCGTTTTTCGCGCCGACAAGGTCGTGAAGGATCGGGAGAAGGGCGCGTTCGTTCCTGTCGCGGATCAATAAGGAAGAACCCGCCCATGAAGACCCGCCTGGCGCTTATCGCAGCGCTCACCGCCTGCTGCCCCCTTGCCGCGCACGCCTCCGAGATCTCGACCCATGTTCTCGACCTCGCGCGTGGGACGGGCGCGGCGGACATTCCCGCGACGCTGGAGCGCAAAGGCGATGACGGCGCATGGACGAAAGTCGCGAGCGCCAGGACCGACGCCAATGGCCGCATCAAAAGCTTTGGCGAAGGCATCGCGACTCCGCCCGGCACCTACCGCATCAGCTTCGATATGACGGCGTACAAGGCGGCTATGCCCAAGCCTTTTTTCCCGGAGATCAGCGTGACCTTCCGAGCGGATGCTGCCGATGGCCATTATCATGTGCCCGTCGTCGTCAGCCCCTATGGCTACAGCACCTATCGCGGCAATTAGGCCACCTGTTCCGTAACTGAACGTGAGCCATTTCGGCTGCGGAACTTACTTCCTCGTTCCGGCATTGAAACGCCGGAGCAATAAAGAGGAGGACATGAGATGGCTGAATATGAGGATCGTCCGCACACCACGACGACGGTGATTGAGGAGCGCAGCGGCAATGGCGGCATGACATTTGCCATTCTGTTGCTGGTCGTCGTCGTCGCGGTCGCCGCTTTCTTCCTGGTGAGCGGGCAGAACCGCAAGGACAGCGCCGTGGAAGGCGCGGCCCAATCGGTCAGCCAGGCCGCAAGCGATGTCGGCTCCGCCGCCAAGGACGCGGCCAGCAGCGCCAAGGGCAACTGATCCGGCCGATCCGAAACAGGCATGAAAAAGGGCGCTGCGATCGACCGCAGCGCCTTTTTCTTGTCCAGCGTTTCCACCGAAACTCAGCCGATCAGGCTTCCGCCTTCGCATATTTGGGCGCGGCTTCGTTCAGGATCGACAGGATCTTCTTGAGAGCGGTCGGCTCGTCCGTCTCTTCCATCGCAGCCAGTTCGCGCGCCAGACGGCTCGACGCCGCTTCGAAGATCTGACGCTCGGAATAGCTCTGCTCGGGCTGGTCGTCGGCCCGGAATAGATCGCGCGTCACTTCGGCGATCGACACCAGGTCGCCCGAATTGATCTTCGCTTCATATTCCTGCGCGCGGCGGGACCACATGGTGCGCTTGACCTTGGGCTTGCCCTTGAGCGTTTCCATCGACTCTTCGAGCGTCTTGTTGCTCGACAGCTTGCGCATGCCGACGCCTTCGGCCTTGTTGGTCGGAACGCGGAGCGTCATGCGCTCCTTTTCGAAGCGGAGCACGTACAGTTCCAGTTCCATGCCCGCGATCTGCTCCTTTTGAAGCTCGATCACACGACCTACGCCGTGCTTGGGGTAAACGACATAATCACCAACGTCAAAGGACAGCGCTTTGGCAGCCATTTGAAACCTTTCTATTCTTCGGGGAACGGGCGTCGCGGAGGACATGCATTAGGGGTCGCATGTCATGCAGACCGCGGCGTCACCGTGAGGACATGAAGCTATTACTCCCGGGGCGTTGCGACCATTTCGCCCGTTGCCTGCTCTTTTAGCAGATTCGTAACAAAATTACCACCCCCGGACGTGAAGGCCGGGAATGTGACGCAAAATGGGGCAGGGAGATGTTTCGGGCGGTTTAGTTGCCAGCGCCCGGTTCGGGAGAGAAGAACTTCTCCAGCTTATTCTCAACGCCCTTCATCTCATCCGCGTCGGCGGGCGCGTCGCCCTTGACCGTGATGTTGGGCCATTCGGCGGAGAACTTGGTATTGAGTTCGAGCCACTGCTCCAGGCCGTTTTCGGTATCTGGCAGGATCGCTTCGGCCGGGCATTCCGGTTCGCACACGCCGCAATCGATGCACTCGTTCGGGTTGATGACCAGCATATTCTCGCCCTCGTAGAAACAGTCCACGGGGCAGACCTCGACGCAATCCATATATTTGCAGCGGATGCAGTTGTCGGTCACGACATAGGTCATTGTCTGGGCACTCGATGGTTTCGAACGGAAAAACGCGGCCCTGCTATGCCCGCCGCGCGCGAAGGTCAATGAGGATATTGTTTTCCGGCATTTGGCTCAGCTTCCGACCGCCAGTTCCTCATAGCAGGCCTGCGCCTCCGGGGCAGGGCCACGGCGTCCGGGCAATTGCACAACGCGCACCACCCGCACGCCGCTAGGATGCGGGAAGGTGATGAGGTCGCCTGCGCGCACCGGCGCATGGGCGCGCTCGATGCGGCGGCCATTGAGGCGGATATGCCCGTCCTCGGCGAGTTTCTGCGCGGTCGAGCGGCTTTTAGACAGCCGCGCGAACCACAGGAATTTGTCGATCCGCAGCGTCGGGCCATGCCCGTTGGCCGCGACCGCCTCAGCCATTGCGGCCCAGCAGCTCGGCCAACCCGGCAAAGGCATTGTTAGCGGGCGCAGGTGTCACACCAGCCGCCGCGGTGCGAGGCTCGCCGCTGCGCTTGGGGGCCGAACGCCGGTTGCCGCCCGTTTCCTTCCGCAGCCCGCGCGCATTGGCCCCGCGTGCATCCTGGGGCCGCGCCTTCTGCCGCCCCCGGAACGCCCAGTTCACGCCGCCTTCGGGCGGAGCCTCAATCGCCCGGAAACCGGCCAGCCGCATCATCTGAAGGAAAGACGGTTCGGTCAGACCCAATGATACGATCTGCGGGCTAAGATGCGTGAATGCCTCGCCCTTCGCGATCGTCTCATGCGCGGTGCGGGCCATGCGTTCGGCCATGTCGATGCGCAGCATCTGTTCGCCGAAGCCCCGGAAGCCAGCGATTCGCGCGCCCAGCTGTTCGGGCCGCTCGCCCGCCGGGATCAGCGTCAGGCCCGGCTGCGGCAGCGGCAGGCAGGGCTTGGCGATCCGTGCCGCCGACAGCGCCGACCGCCAGCGCGCCGCACCCGGCTTCAGCAGGCCGGGATGATAGATGTCGAGCACGCCGATATCGATCCCCGCCTTACGCAGCAGGTGGCGTTGTTCCTTGTCGAGCGCATCCAGCGCCGTATCGAGATCGACCCGCGCGATCACGCCGCCTGCATCGCCCAATTGCGCGAACACCGCGCGAACGACGGGCGGAACCGCCGGATCGGCGGCGCTTTCCTGCATCTTGACGAGGGGAAGGAGGTGCTTCTGCTTCTGCGCTTCGACCCAGGCGGCGAGGCGGGTCAGCACCTGCTTCTCGACATCCTGCCCCTGCGCCGCGATCGCGCGATCGACCTTGATCTCCGGCGTCAGCAGCGTCGGCCCGGCGAGCAGCGTCGCTACCGCCGTCTCCTTCCACGCGATGCCGGGTACGGCGCCCGCCTCATCCAGCAGGGCAAAATCCGTATCCGCCGCCGCAACCAGTTCGTCTGCCTTCACTCGCAATACCTTTCCAAGGCGCCTTTCCGCCGCCGCCAATAGCATCTTTCGATCCTGATGCCGCGTAGCGGGATCGACCGAGAAACGAAATCCGTCAAGTCGCCCGATCGTCTCGCCATCGACACAGACGGTCCCGTCCGGCTCGACGGTGACGGGCAGGTTGCTCGCGCTCTGCCCCATGTCGCGCAGCAGGACGGAGGTGCGCCGATCGACGAAACGCTGCGTCAGCGCCGTATGCAGTGCGTCCGACAGCTTTTCCTCCAGAGCCCGCGTCCGTTCCGCCATTTCGGCGGGATGCGCGAGCCAGTCGGGTCGGTGGGCGATATAGGACCATGTCCGCGCCGCCGCGATCCGCCCCGCGATAGTGTCGATGTCGCCCTGCACCGAATCGAGCCGCGCGATCTGCTGCGCCAGCCAGTCGCGAGGAATATAGCCGCTGCCTTCGGACAGGAAGCCCCACACCCGCGCGACGATGCGCGCATGATGCTCCGCGCCCAGCTTCTGGAAGTCGGGCAGGCCGCATGCCGCCCACAACCGCTCGACCATCTTGCTGCCCCGCGCCCGCGCCCGTACCTCGGGATCGTCGGCCAGGCGCTTGAGAACGGCCAGATCGACCGCCTGCGGG
>CAJYHD010000533.1 GCA_913773715.1 uncultured Sphingobium sp. | reverse complement strand
GCCTGCCTGATCCACCAGGTGGCGTAGGTGCTGAACTTGTAACCGCGCCGATACTCGAACTTATCGACCGCTTTCATCAGGCCGATATTGCCTTCCTGAATGAGGTCGAGGAACTGAAGGCCGCGGTTCGTATATTTCTTGGCGATGGAAATGACGAGGCGCAGGTTCGCCTCGACCATTTCCTTCTTTGCGATGCGCGCCTCGCGCTCGCCCTTCTGCACCATGTTGACGATGCGGCGGAATTCGCTGAGCGACATGCCGGTCGCCTGCGCGATTTCGCTCACCTCGTTGCGGATACGATCGACGGCGCGACCTTCGGCAGCGGCAAAGGCCGACCATTTCTTGTCGAGGCCGCTTACCTTGTCGAGCCAGCCATCGTCCAGTTCATGGTTCACATAGCGGTCGAGGAAGTCCTTTCGGCTGACCTTATGCCGTTCGGCCAGACGCAGCATCTGTCCACCCAGCGCGGTCAGGCGGCGGTTATAGGCGTAAAGCTGATCGACCAGATACTCGATCTTCTGCTGATGGAACTGAACGCTCTCGACCTCGGCGGTCAGGCTTTCGCGCAGCGCCTGATAGTCGTCCTCCGCCTTCTGGCTCAGACTGTCGCCGTTCGCCATCGCCGACATGCGCGTTTCCTGCGCCTTGGAGAATTTGCGGAAGATTTCGGTGATGGTCGCGAACTTCTCCAAAGCCATCGGCTTCAGCGTCTCTTCCATCTGTGCGAGCGAGAGGGTGTTGTCCTCCTCCTCTTCTTCCTCGTTGCGGCGGGCGCGACGTTCGGTGCCGTCTTCATCCTCATCGGCGTCGGCAGGCTCCTCTTCAGGCTCATCCTCTTCCTTGAAGCTTGGGCCGGCGGTCTTTTCGCTGATCTCGCCATCATCGTCCTCGGCGCCTTCTTCCAGGCTTTCCGGGGCCGGGTCCTTGGACAGCATCGCATCGAGATCGAGGATCTCGCGCAACTGCATCTCGCCATTGTTGAGCGCGGTCGACCATTCGATGATCGCGTTGAAGGTCGTCGGGCTTTCGCACAGCCCCAGGATCATCGTGTCGCGGCCAGCCTCGATGCGCTTGGCGATCGCGATCTCGCCTTCGCGGGAGAGCAGTTCGACCGCACCCATCTCGCGCAGATACATGCGAACCGGATCGTCGGTGCGATCAACGGTTTCCTTCTTCTTTTCGGTGACGAGCTTCGGGCCGTCATCGTCGCTCGATTCGTCTTCGGCATCCTCGGCCTCTTCGCGTTCGCGCTGCTCGTCGCCGTCCTCGCTTGCTTCTTCATTCTCTACGATGTTGACGCCCATGTCGTTGAGCGCGGCCATGACGTCCTCGATCTGCTCGGAGGACATCTGGTCCTGCGGCAGAGCGTCGTTCAGCTCGTCATAGGTGATGTAGCCACGCTTCTTCGCGCGCGCGATCAGCTTCTTTACGGAGGCTTCGTTAAGGTCGAGCAGGGGGGCATCGCCACCTTCCTCGCCATCGCCCACTCCGCCATTCTTGCTGTTCGCCTTGGTCGCCATCTAATCGCCTTAACTCAAACCCCGTGAAAGGGTGATCTAGATCAAATACTATCTTCGGACTGAAGCAGTTCCGCCAATCGACGATCATGCTCGGCCTTCAGCACGCGAATGCGTTGCTGCTCAGCAAGATTTTCCTCGCTGACGTCGACCTTAAATCGCCGTGTGGCTTCCTCCAGTGCTGCTTCCAACTCCGGTCCCTGCGCCATCACCCGAATGGCTTCCTCCAGATCGCGGTTCAAGCGATCCGGGTCGACAGCCATTTTATGCGGGGTGATTGTGAAAGTATCGGCCCGGAGCATCCCCTTGGCCATATTATACACTTCACCTTGCCCCAATATGGTAAGAAGGGCCTGCGTTTCAACTGTTTCTTTGCGGACCGACGCAACAATCATCGCATGGGCAATTTGAGCCAGATTCGCGTCGGCGATTTGCAGCCCGGACAGCATCTCCCGATGAGACGCTATTTGTCCAGGATGACGCAGCAAGCTCGCTAGAACGGCCCGCAGCAGACGATTTTCCATGCCCGTCGCACCGATCGCGCGTGCTTCCTGCCCGGCAGGGGGTAGTGGTGCTTTCCAATTGCCCTTGCGATCGCGTTGCCAGCGCGCACCAGTGTTGACGGTCGATCGGACGGCGGCTGGAGCGGCGGACCGACGTGTAAAGAACAGTTCGTCGTAACGCTCGCGAAAAGCGTGCGCATAATGCGCGCGGATGTCGGGATGCTGGATCGCGTCCGTTATCTCCCGGAGCCGTTGCTTGAGCGCGGCCCGCTGCTCCGGGGTGTCGAGCGGCGCGACGCTTTGCTCATGCTTCCAAAGCCGTTCGATCAGCGGCTCAGCGGAAGCCAACACGGCATCCATCGCGCGCGGACCATTGGCGCGCAGCAGATCGTCGGGGTCTTGCCCTGCCGGAAGCGTTGCAAAGGCCAAGCTATGTCCGGGCCGCAGTAAGGGCAAGGCGCGGGTCGCCGCCCTGATCGCCGCCTTTTGCCCTGCCGCATCACCGTCGAAACAGAGGATCGGCACTTCCACCATCTTCCAGATCCGCTCGATCTGATGCTCGGTCAGCGCCGTGCCGAGCGGCGCGACGGCATCGCCAAAGCCCGCCTGCGCCAGCGCGATGACGTCCATATAGCCTTCGACCACGATGATGCGGCCCGTCTGGCGGCTCGCTGGCGAAGCGCGATCGATATTGTAGAGTGTCCGCCCCTTGTCGAAGAGCGGGGTGTCGGGCGAGTTTAGATATTTAGGCCCCCCCTGACCCAATATCCGCCCACCGAATGCGATGACCCGCCCACGAATGTCGCGGATCGGCAGCATCAGCCGCCCCCGGAAACGATCGTAGCTGTCCCGCTTCTTCGATTTGCTGCCTTCCGGTTCGGCGCCCTCGGGATCGATCAGCATACCGGCTTCGATGAGCATCGGATCGCCGAAGTCTCGAAGCGCGGTCTTCAGCTTCCCCCGCGAATCAGGCGAAAAACCAAAGCCGAACGCCCGCCGCGTCGCATCGCTGATCCCACGCTTGGCAAGATAGGCGCGCGCCTCGCCCCCATCGATGCCGCCCAGTTGATCCTCGAAAAAGCTCTGTGCCGCCGCCATCGCGTCGTGCAGCCCTTTGGCTCGTTCCGCTTTCTTGGCGGCGCGCGGGTCGGCGGCGGGAACGTCCATCCCCGCGCTCGCCGCCAATTCCTTCACGGCCTCCATGAAGGGAAGGCCGCGCTGCTCGGTCATCCACCGGATTGCGTCGCCATGCGCACCGCAACCAAAGCAGTGATAGAAGCCCTTCTCATCGTTGATCGTGAAGCTGGGCGTCTTTTCGTTATGAAAGGGGCAGCAGGCTTTATATTCGCGGCCCGCCTTCTGCACCTTGATCGACTTGCCGATGAGCGTGGATAGGCTGGTGCGTGCACGCAGTTCGTCCAGCCATTGCGGGGTCAGGCTCATGGGCGGATCATGTCAGGCGAGCGCGGCTTTCACCAGCCCGCTTGCCTTGCTCATGTCGATGACGCTGCCATGGCGTTCCTTGAGGACGGCCATGACCTTGCCCATGTCCTTGACGCTCGACGCGCCAACTTCTGCCTTGATGCCCTCGATCGCGGCCTTCGTCTCGTCCTCGGAC
>CAJYHD010000532.1 GCA_913773715.1 uncultured Sphingobium sp. | reverse complement strand
GCTGAACGCCGACATTCTGGCCTTCATTCAGGGCTGACCGGACTGATCGAAGTGGGCGCTCTCCTGTGGAGGGCGCCCACTTCACACGTCTCCCATTCCGTCCTCTTCCCTGTCGCCCTCTCCCAGAGCGACAGGGAAGAGGACGGAATGGGAGACGTGTGAAGTGGGCGCCCTCCACAGGAGAGCGCCCACTTCGATCAGTCCGGTCAGCCCTGAATGAAGGCCAGAATGTCGGCGTTCAGCACATCGGCATTGACCGTCAACATGCCGTGTGAATACCCCTCATAAATCTTAAGCGTAGCGTCGGGCAGGATCTCGGCTTGAAGCACACCCGCATTCGTGTACGGCACGACCTGATCGTCGTCGCCATGCAGGACGAGCGTCGGCACGGTGATCGCCTTCAGATCGTCGGTCTGGTCGGTTTCGGAGAACGCCTTGATCCCGTCATAATGGGCTTTGGCGCTGCCCATCATGCCCTGCCGCCACCAATTGTCGATAACGGCGGGCTTTACGTCCGCGCCTTCGCGATTGAAGCCGTAGAAGAGACCGGCAGCGACATCGCGGAAGAATTGCGCGCGGTTGGCGGCAAGGCCAGCACGCAGGCCGTCGAACACATCCATCGGCAGGCCGCCGGGATAACGATCGGTCTTCAGCATGATCGGCGGAACGGCGGAAACCAGCACCGCCTTGGCAACGCGGCCCTGCGGGATACCGTAGCGTGCGACATAGGCCGCGACTTCACCCCCGCCGGTTGAATGGCCGATGTGGACGGCGTTGCGCAGGTTGAGATGCTCCGCGACGGCGGCGGCGTCGGCGGCATAATGCGCCATGTCATGACCCTCGCTTACCTGTGCCGAGCGACCATGGCCGCGGCGATCATGCGCGACGACGCGATAGCCTTTCGACAGGAAGAACAGCATCTGCGCGTCCCAGTCGTCCGACGAGAGAGGCCAGCCATGATGGAACATGATCGGCAGCGCGTCCTTCGCGCCCCAGTCCTTGTAGAAGATTTCGACGCCGTCCTGCGTGGTGATGAAGCTGCTCATGATGTTATCCTTTCGAAACGGGTGGTTGGTGCCGCCCGTCGTTCCGGGCTGAGCAGAGGATTAGGCTGAACCATATTTGCGAAATAGATGGATAAGATCGTCAAGTTTGTTCGAATTTATCGAAATGCCAGATACATTTGCAGCCGCGCCGGGTCGATCCGTCATGGGCCGGGACAATTCATCGCATTTCAACGTGGCAAATGTTTGACAGGCTTGGCTTATTCCGGCAGCGCTTTCCCATGCCGACCCTCCAGAATCTCGTCCTCGATCCCGAATGGGATGCCTTCGTTGCCGATCATGTGCGCGCGGGGACCTATGCCGATGCGCAGGCGGTTTTGACTGCCGCGCTCGCCACCCTGCGCGACGGATCGGCGGTCGTGCCGGGCTGGCCATTCGGCGGCGGCGAATGCGGAGCGCTCGTCCGTAGCTTCGATTGGAGCAAGACGGCGATGGGACCGGTGGAAAGCTGGTCCGTCGAACTGCGCGCCACGGTCGCCAACATCGTCAATTCGCCGGTGGCGAAAGTGCTGATGTGGGGACCGGACCACATCATGATCTACAACGACGCCTATGCGCGAGTCGCGGGCGCCAACCACCCGGCGGCGCTGGGCGGAACGGTGCCGGGCGTCTGGCCGGAAATATGGAACTTCAACCGAGAGATCCTCGCCGCCGGACTGCGTGGCGAGCGGCGCGAATATCTGGACCAGACGCTGATCCTGCATCGCGGCGACGTGCCCGAACCGGTAATCTTCGACCTGTTCTACACGCCCGTCTATGAAGCGGACGGTAGCGTCGGCGGAGTGATGTGTACCTGCGTCGACAATAGCGAGCGCAAGAAGACCGAAGACAGGTTGACGCTCAGCAACAACCGCTTCGTCAAGGCGATGGAGGCGGTTCACGGCATCCTCTGGACCAACAGCGCCGATGGCCGGATGGAGGACGAACAGCTGGGCTGGAGCAAGCTGACTGGCCAGACCCGCGCACAATATGAGGGCTATGGCTGGGCCGATGCGGTGCATCCACAGGATCGCGTGGCGAGCTTGGAAAGCTGGAACGCCGCCGTGGCGGCCAAGTCCATGTATGTGCATGAACATCGCGTGCGGCGGCACGATGGGCAATGGCGCGTCTGTGCGATTCGTGCCGTGCCGATCCTGGACGATACGGGCGAAATCCACGAGTGGGTGGGTGTCCATACCGACATCAGCCACCAACGCGCGGCCGAGGCGGCGCTACGTGATCAGGCTGACAACCTCGCGCGTCAGGTGCGCCATCGCGAAGTCGCAGAAGAACAATTGCGTCAGCTGAACGAGACTCTGGAAGCGCGCGTCATCGCCGAGATCAGTGAACGCCAGCAGGCCGAAGCGAAGCTCGCTCAGGCGCAGAAGATGGAGACGATCGGCAAGCTGACCGGCGGCGTGGCCCATGATTTCAACAATCTGCTCCAGATCATTTCCGGCAACCTCCAACTGCTGGGCAAGGATGTCGCAGGCAACGATCGTGCCGAACAGCGTGTCGCCAACGCAATGGCAGGCGTTTCGCGCGGCGCGAAGCTGGCAGCGCAACTGCTCGCCTTCGGTCGGCGGCAGGCGCTGGAGCCGCGTGTCGTCAACGTGACCCGTTTCGTCCGCGGCATGGATGACATGCTGCGCCGCGCGATCGGCGAAGGGATCGAGATCGAGACGATCATGGGCGGCGGCCTGTGGAACACCTTCATCGATCCGGCGCAGTTTGAAAATGCGCTCCTCAACCTTGCCATCAATGCGCGCGACGCGATGGAGGGACAGGGCAAGCTGACGATCGAACTGGGCAACGCGCATCTCGACGCGGACTATGCCCGCGCCCATGATGAAGTGACGCCGGGCCAATATGTGATGCTGGCGGTGTCGGACACGGGATCGGGCATGTCGGCCGCGATACTGGAAAAGGTTTTCGAACCCTTCTTCTCGACCAAGAGCGAGGGCAAGGGGTCAGGCCTTGGCCTTTCCATGGTCTATGGCTTCGTCAAGCAGACCGGCGGCCATGTCAAAATCTATTCCGAGGTCGGCGAAGGCACCACCGTGCGCCTCTACCTCCCGAGAGCGATGGAGAGCGAGGACGCGGAGGTCCAGATGGACAGCGGCCCGATCAAGGGCGGCACCGAAACCATATTGGTGGTCGAGGATGACGAGGAAGTCCGCGCCACCGTGGTCGAGATATTGACCGACCTTGGCTATAATGTGCTGAAGGCGCCGGATGCGTCGGCGGGCCTGATCGTCATCGAAAGCGGCGTGCCGATCGACGTGCTGTTCACCGATGTCGTGATGCCCGGCACGCTGAAAAGCCCAGAGCTTGCGCGGAAGGCGCGGGAACGGCTGCCCAACCTCGCGGTGCTGTTCACGTCAGGCTATACCGAAAATTCCATCGTCCATGGCGGCAAGCTGGATGCCGGCGTAGAGCTTTTGTCGAAGCCCTACACGCGGGAAGCACTGGCACGGCGGCTGCGGCATGTCATCGCCAATCAGGGGCAGCGCGCGGTGGCGGCATCCTCACCCGTAAAGGCTCCGGTGGCGGAAACCGTCGTGGAAGACAGCGCGCCACGGTTCCAGGGCGTCAACATCCTGCTGGTCGATGACGATCCGCTGATCCGCCGCAACAGTGCGGACATGCTGATGGACATGGGCTGCCTCGTCATCGAGGCGGGCAGCGCGGAGGAGGCTTTGTCAATCCTTCAGACGACTCCAGTTGATCTGCTGGTCAGCGACCTGCATTTGCCCGGAAAGCCCGGAACCGAATTGGCGCAGGAGGCCTTCAGCTTCGGCCAGCGTCCTGGCGTGATCTTCGCAACGGGTGATGCAGCGCTGGCGGCGCAGGATGGGATCGAGGGTGCGGTGATTTTGCCCAAGCCTTATGGCCCCGACGATATGGCGAAGGCTGTCGCCACGGCGATCGCCAACAAAGCCGATCGGGAATCGGCGGCGGCGCCAGCGGAATAGCGGCATGCGCAGGTCTTGAACCATGGCCTGCGCCGCTTACATCCCGGTAAGCGTCAACAAACGAAAGGAGGTGGTCGAATGTCTCATTGTCATATGCCAGCACTGGCAGAAGCTACGAGCATGACCTCCCCAACGGAGGGTCGGCTCTAACGGAGCCTGTCTTTGTCTGGTTGGACAATGGAAAGGCCGCCCAGCAGACGGGCGGCCTTTCGCATTTTTAGCGATTGAGCCTTTGGAGGATGGTTGCGCGTAAGCGGCGCGCCTCGGAGGGACTGAGCTGACCGAGCGGACCTTGCGCATGATCTGGAAGATGGCCCGCCGCTTGCTCTGGTTCGGCGAAGAGATAATGGTCGAAGATCGCGCGCCACGCCGCGCGTTCCGCCGCCGAGCGCGTGCGGATGCTGAGCAGACCGTGGAGCAGGCTCGCCATCGGCACATCGACACAGTCGG
>CAJYHD010000531.1 GCA_913773715.1 uncultured Sphingobium sp. | reverse complement strand
AGGGCCGCGACGGCGTTGATCAGGAGGAAGCGGGTGGCCGACAGGCTGGTCGTGCCGATCGCGAGCGGACTGATCGTCCGCAGGCCGTAGAGAAAGCGAAAGGCGAACACGAACAGGATTGGATGATGCTCGAACGCACTCAGCGCCCGCTGGAAGGCCGGACGCGCCTGAACGCGCCGCACATAGGAGTGATCGCGAAAGCGGCGGCCGAGCGTGAAGAAGAGCTGGTCGGCGAGGAACGACCCGAGCGACGCCGCGAGAATGGCGGGCAGGAACGCCAATATGCCGCGATGGACCATGATCCCGCCGAGGATGACGACGGTTTCACCTTCAATTCCGGCACCGACGACCGCCCACAGGCCATAGCCCGCAATGAGCTGTTCAAGCTGCACTATGCTGCCTCGGACGGCGGGGCGAGCCGGGCCAGTATGTCGTCGAGCTTGGCCACGATCACCGCATCGATCTTTTCCTGGATCCCCAATATCTCGAGCTCGGCGCGCAGGTTGACCTGATAGTCGAGGGTCGCGGAAATGCGATCCTTCTCGGCCTGCCGGTTCTGGCTCATCATGATGATCGGCGCCTGGATGGCGGCGAGTGTCGAGAGCATCAGGTTGAGGAAGATATAGGGATAGGGGTCGAAGGCGAGACCCCAGTGCGACAGCACATCGCTGTTGAGCAGCATCCACCCGAACAGGATGACGGCGAAGCTGATGATGAAGCGCCACGAACCGCCGATCGCCGCGACGCGATCGGCAAGCCTGTCGCCGATCGAGGCGGTGCTGCGGTCATGCGCATTGGCATCCTGCGCGATCGGCTGGCGCTGTTCGATGCCAGTCAGGACAACTTGCTAGTCGGGGTCGAGCATGGTCGCGCTCTTGCCGAAGAAGCGCCTGGAAATTTTCTCGCGATCAAATGGTTTCATGCGGAGGTCCCGGTTCCGTTTTGGGTGAACCGGGCATAGCCGATCAATCGCGCGACGTCTGTCTTTGCACCACCGCGCCCTGAGCATCGGGATCGCCCGATGGGCTATTGAGCCGGACCCGTCAGTGCTTCTCACAAGGCCGAAATTCAAACGGGGACATGGAACAGACGTCCTATCGCGGCGGTCGCGATCATCGCGAGGCTGCCCCATAGGACAACACGAATGACGGCTCTGGCCACAGGTGCGCCGCCGAGCCGGGCACCGGCCGCCCCCAAAATAGCGAGAGCAACCAGCGAAACACCGAAAATGCTGGCGGCAAGAAAATCCTTGGGGATGGTCATCGTCGCAACCAGTGGCGCAAGCGCTCCGGCAGCGAACGAGGCGGCCGAGGCTAGCGCCGCCTGTACGGGCCGCGCGGACGTTCGTTCGGCGATGCCTAGTTCGTCCCTGAGATGGGCGTCCAGCGCATCATGTTCCATGAGCGCAGTTGCGACTTGCTTTGCCAGTGCCCCGTCAAGACCGCGTCTGCGATAGATCGCCTCAAGTTCGTGCAACTCGCTGACGGGGTCGTTGGCGAGTTCGGATGTCTCTCGCGCAACGTCTGCGCGTTCCGCATCCGCCTGCGAGCTTACCGACACGAATTCACCTGCGGCCATGGACATCGCGCCGGCGACAAGGCCTGCGACCGCAGTTATAGCGAGTTGTTGCTGCGGAACCGACGCCGCAGCGACCCCGACGATAAGGCTCGACGTCGACAGCAGCCCATCATTGGCACCCAGCACCGCCGCCCGCAGCCAGCCGACCCGTGTGACGAAATGCCTTTCCGGCACTTTTGACGAATGGGGCATCCTTCAAAACCTATTGGACGTTGCGGAGTGATTCGCGTCTGGACGATTGCCGGTGAACGGACATTACTGCTGGACCTGTAGCGGCTTGGGCGTTCCACCGCTGCCCTCTGCAAAGATTACGAGAAAACGTCGCGCCGGCATATTCATGTCCGGCGCCACGATCTGCCGGATCGGTCCGACCGCACTGACGATGGCCGCGCCGGCCGGATTGGTCATGAACTTGGCGAGCGGCTGGATCGCCCCTGTTCCATCGACGTTCGCGGCGAGCCCGAGCGTGAACGATTGCTTGGGTGGCAGCCCGGCAACGGCGGCCTGCAGGATCTGGACCTGCCCCTGATCGAACAGGGTGACCTGGCTCTGGCCCTGGCCGGAGAGCGTCAGTTGAACCTTTCCGCTGGCCTTATCGAGCGGAACCAGATTGGCCATGCCGTCGCCCGACGGCACCGCGCCTGGCACATAGGCGACGCCCTGCGGCCCCTGGCCGATCGGGATCGTCGTAAGCAGTCGGTTGGTGGCGGTATCGATCACCGCGACGCCGTCGCCATTCTCCAGTCCGACATAGATGCGGCTGCCGTCACCGGATGGCCATAGCCCGTGCGGCAGCGCGCCGACCGGGACCGTCGCGACTTGTTCGAACGTGTCGGTGCGGATGACCTTGACGATGTTCTCCGTGCCAACCGTCACATAGGCGAACTGGCCGCGCGGCGTGCGGGCGATGTTGACGTGATTGGTGATGGCGCCGGTGTCGATCGTCTTCAGCACGGGAAACGGCGGCTTCGCGTCGAACACCATGACCTTGCCGACATCCTTGAGGGTCAGCCACACCTGCTTGCCGTCCGGCGTCGCGGCGATGTCGGGGCAGAACGGACTGTCCTGCTTCACGTGCCCGACGATGCGCTTGGTGCGGGTGTTGATCACGACGGTCTCGGGCGAGAAGCTCGAGCAAACATAGCCGTATTTGCCGTCGGGCGAGAAGATCGTCATGCCCGGGCCGTTGGGCACGGTGATCCTCCCGGTCTCCCTGAAGCTGCTGCCGTCCAGCACCGCGATATAGTCCTCGCCGCGCACGCTGACCCAGACCTCGCGGCCATCGGGACGAAAGAATGCCTCGTGCGGCGAGCGGCCGACATAGGTCGTGTGCTTGACCGCATTGGTGGCGGTATCGATGAACGTCACCGAGTTCGACCCGATCGAGATGACCGCGAGCGTCCGGCCATCCGGCGAGAAGCCCATGCCGTGGACGAGCAGCTGACCCTTGTAGAGCGGGCTGAGATTTGCGGGCGTCGGATCGCCGAGCTTGATCACGCCGAGCAGCCGGTTGGTCGACGGATCGATCACCGAGACCGTGTTGGAGAACTGGTCAGAGGTGTAGAAGCGATCCTGCCCGCTGATCGGCCGATCGGGCTTTGCATTGGGCACCTGCTGCGCGAATGCCGTGCCGGCGAGCATTCCGACTGCGGGTAAGATAGCGAGCGCCGTTCTAAAGTTCTTCATTGTCCGTCTCCCTGATGCTGGTGCGGCGCACTCGGGGGTGCGCCTTTCTCGGCCAGGATCGCCTGCATGACCGCGATCTCCTGGCGCTGTTCGACGATGATGCCTTGTGCGAGCCGACGCAGGCGCTCGTCCTTGCCATAGCGCAGCTGCGCCTCGGCCATTTCGATCGCGCCCTGATGGTGCGGGATCATCATCGCCGCGAAGTCGCGGTCCGGATCGCCGGACGGCGCGACCATCATAGCGTGATGCATGCGCTCCATCGCGGCGGCCATGTCGGTGGCGAAGTCCTGCGGCGCCGCCGCAAGTGCGCCTGCGGATACCGCGAAGCTGAGGCCGGCAAGGCCCAGGATCAGTTTCAAGCGCATCCCCTTCATCATGATAATCTGGCAATAACGCCTATGACGGCAGCCAGTGTCATCATCGCCGCAGGCAGCAGCAATATTTGCATCGTCGCTTCGCCGCCGCTGATCGTGCCGGCCAGGATTTCGACCGGACCGTTCAAGAATTCGCCAAAGCTGCGCTGCCGTTCTCCCGGCGCAGGACTGTCGGCAAGCAGGATGCCGCCGACGATCAGCGAGAAGTAGATCACCATGAACAATGTCACGACGACGAGGATACCTGCCGCCGCCGGATCGCGCGCGAAGAATGTCCAGAAGGACGCCACCATCATCGCGTAGAAGCCCACCAGCGCGACGAGCAGTTGGGGATGCACGCCGCGATTGGCGACGCCGGGCGCGGGACGCTCCAGGTCAGCATAGGCATCGTCTGAACCTACCAGTCTGAGCGTCGGCGCCGTTGCCAGCTCCACAGGTAGTTCATCCTGAAACTCGCTCTCCTTGATGCGCGTTGCCATGTCGGATCTCCTGATCGACAGCGCTGCAAAATGACGCATCGCTGTTCCTGTGACCAAGGTGGCGCGTCGCCAGTCATCGATCCAACCGATGATTTTTGTCGTTCCGATCGTGATTGGAGATGAATGACCTCGCTCGATGATCCTGAATTGATCGAGGAGTGGCGTCAGGCGCTGTCGCAGCCCCACATCTTGCAGTTCGAGACTTGGCGACGAACACTGCTGATCGAGGGACAATCGGTCCCACATTTCGATCCGGCGGACGGTGGGATCGACGCCCGTCTGCTGTTGCTTCTCGAAACCCCCGGTCCCGGGCCTGAGCGCACCCGCTTCGTCTCGCGCGACAATCCGTCCGGGACCGCCCGCAATCTGCGGCGCTATCTGGATGAGGCAGGCATCGACCGGCGCGAGATGCTCCTCTGGAACACCGTGCCCTGGATCATGCATCCACCCGGCGCCCGCAATCGCGCCCTGCGCAAGGCCGCGATCGATGCCGGACTGGCCACGCTCCCCGGGCTTCTCGCCCTGCTGCCCAGGCTGAAGGTCTGTTTGCTGGCCGGGCGGGTAGCAGCGAAGGCCGGGCTAATCGTGTCGGCACATGACCCGTCGATCGGGGTGATTCCGATGCCGCATCCCAGCCCGGCCAATGTCTGCACCAGCCCCAAAGTTGGTGAGCGCTTGGGCGCGGCGTTCAGCGAGGCAGCGGCCTTGCTCAACCAATCGTGAATGACGATTGGAATGATCCAATCAACAAGTTGGAACGATTGATCGTACCGGTCTATTGATCCCTGCAGGAGATCGATATGACCCTCGAACAGCTTCGTATTTTCGTTGGCGTCGCCGAGCGCGAGCATATGACCCGCGCCGCCGAGGCGCTCAACGTCACCCAGTCGGCGGCGAGTGCCGCCATCGCCGCGCTCGAAGCACGCCACGACGTGCCGCTCTTTCACCGGGTCGGGCGCGGCATTGAGCTCACCGAGGCGGGTCGCATGTTTCTGGACGAGGCGCGCGCCGTCCTCGGCCGGGCCGCGAGCGCCGAACTGGCTCTATCGGAGTTCGGCGGGCTCAAGCGCGGAACGCTGCGGATCGTCGCGAGCCAGACGATCGCCAGCTATTGGCTGCCCGCAAAGCTGGCGGAATTTCATCGCCGCCATCCGCTGATCGGCATCGAACTGTCGATCGACAACACCGACGGCGCCGCCGCGCAGGTGCTCGATGGTCGCGCCGAACTTGGCTTCGTCGAGGGCTCGGTCGATGAGCCGGCACTTGCGCACTGGAAGGTCGCTGAGGACCGGATGCTACTGGTCGGCGCGCAGCCTGTCGGAGCTGTCGACGAGACGTGGGTGCGCGAGGCGAACTGGATCGTGCGAGAGCAGGGATCGGGCACGCGCTCGACCTTCGAGGAGGTGCTGCGCCACCGCGGCGTTGATCCTGCCGATCTGCGCATCGGCATGACCTTGCCGTCCAATGAAGCGGTCCGCTCGGCTGTCGAAGCCGGCGCAGGGGTGGCAGTGCTGTCCGAACTCGTCGTGCGCAGGGCGCTGGCGGCGGGGCATCTGCATGACCTGGGCCTTGGACTGCCCGCACGATCGTTCGAAGCTCTGCGCCACAAGGAGCGTTATCGCACCAGGGCAGCCGACGCGCTGACCGATCTCGTGAAGGAGCTTGGACAATGACCGGCGACCTCAAGCCCGTGCTCGACGGCCTGCGACCGCTCTCGCGGCTCGATCACCCGCGCGAGATGAT
>CAJYHD010000530.1 GCA_913773715.1 uncultured Sphingobium sp. | reverse complement strand
GGTCGTAACCCCGCCACTGGCGAGGCCATGCAGATTGCCGCTTCCAAGAAGCTCGGCTTTGCGCCAGCCAAGGCCGTCAAGGACAAGCTCAACGGATAAGCGTCCGTCGCTCCGCCCGCACGTCGGGCGGGGCGGCGCTATAAGCGTGTTGGGATAAGCTAACTCCACTGAAAATCGACTTCTTCGCCCAAACCTGGACGCTCAGGCAGGCAATCTGTCTTCCCGAAATCAGCTAATGGTTCAGCCGACCATTCCCGTTTCCCCATCCACGAAGGCCTATTTCGGGAAAGAGCAATTGGGGACATATTTTGGGAAAGTCGATGTCTCTGACGCCTCTCGGCACGGTCAAGAAGGCTACTTTCCCGCTACGGGTTCCCAATCGAGAAGGTCACTCGACCCTAGTTTATCACTGCAACCTGGCGCTCAGCCACCATTTCCGAAGGTGCATCATCGCTTGTGGTAGAGGAGATGGGAGTGGCAATTCTTACAACAATATCCTGTATCCGTATCAATGCCTGTTGAAGTTCCGCTAGATCAAGCAATAGGCAGGTGCAGCCGGCGACTATCCTTTCCTCGGTCATCAGAACGATGACCAGTCGTCAGGTGCCACGGCAAGCGCATGGGAGGGCGCCGAGGAGGGGCGCTGCGCATTCACGATACGTCGACCGGCCTTTTCCACGTAGTCCTGGAGCCGGTGAACAGAACCGGAGGACGGTGATGGCTCTTTTGCCTGAGTGGTCTGGATCAGTTTGAAACGCGTAACCTGGTTGGCGAGGTCCTCAGCCTCTGACGCCAGGGAACGCGTTGCTGCTGTCGCCTCCTCGACCATTGCTGCATTCTGCTGCGTGACGCCGTCCATCGCTGCGATCGCGGTATTGACCTCCTGAACCCCCGTGGCCTGTCGATCCATCGATCCGGCGATATCGCTGACGATGGTGCTAATTTCACCAACCCGGTCAATGATGCCATGCAAGGCATGTCCTGTATCGCTCACCAGCTTGACGCCGGCTTCGACCTGCTCGGTCGAGGCGGTAATACGGGCCTTCACGTCCTTTGCGGCATCTGCCGAACGTTGTGCCAGGGCACGCACTTCGGAGGCGACAACCGCAAATCCTTTGCCCGCATCTCCGGCGCGCGCCGCCTCGACACCGGCATTGAGTGCCAGCAGGTTGGTTTGAAACGCGATGCCGTCGATGACGCTGATGATCTCCGAGATTTCTCCTGACGTGCGTTCGATCCCTTCCATCGCGGCGACCGCACGCTGCACTACTTCGCCCGACTGCTGTGCTTCCTGGCGAGCCTGCGACACGAGCTGGTTTGCCCGGGTCGTACCTTCAGCAGTCTGGCGAAGCGTCGAGGTGATTTCCTGCAGGGCAGCCGCCGTCTCTTCCAGTGCAGCGGCCTGCTGTTCGGTACGGCATGACAAATCATCCGATGCCTGCCGGATATCCGAGGCGCCGCTGTTGATTTCGCGCGCGACCGTCGTGACGGTCGACAGCATGAGATTGAGCGCCTCGGTGGCGGCATTGAAGTTTTGGCGCAGCCGTTCGTAATCGGACGCAAAGGCGGTTGTGATCGGCAGCGAAAGGTCCCCTGCTGCCAGGCGGCTCAATCCGTCGCCAAGCTCCTGAACGACCAGATTGGTTGCAATGTTCGTCGTACGCACTTGGTCAGCGTTTTGACGGAAGATATGCATGGCGCGGGTCATGCGTCCTACGCAATCTCGGTTGTCGGTAAATTCCACCGGGCTTTCCAGATCGCCTTTGGCCATTGCTTCCATGCGCAATACCGTGGTGACGTAGGGGGTGCTAATCAGCCTGCCGCTATACCAGGTCAGCACCGCAGGGAAAAAGGCGAGCGCATAGATGCCCGCGCCGACTGGCCATGCGAGATCCGCGCCCCGCATCACAAACAGATGGATCATCCCAGATGCGAGCACAGCGCTCGCGAGCTGGATGATGAACAGAACTTTGAATTTCTGCCGGATGGGTGCGTGATTGGCGAACCAGGCGATCATCGTGCATCTCCCCCTAAAGAGTTCCCTTACTGCCATGATGGGGGTTAAGCTTTGCTTTCAAAGCGTGAACCAAAATGCTCCATTCTATGAGAAATGCCGACTTTTTAGACCCAAAAAATCGCCTTTTGGTTGGATAGCATGCTTTTAGGCCGCTTCCGGCTGCCGGTTAGACCGTGGCCCGCGCAAACGGCAAAACACCGATCCTACCGATGTCGTGCGGCGTGTGAAATCGCCTGGCCATAGGCGTGCATCATCATGCTGTGAGTGTATGGCTTCGTCAGAATCGGCCGGTCGCGGAATTGCGGAGCGATCATCGCGGTATCGCCGTAGCCGGTTGCGAACACGAAGGGGATGTCGAGACGAATCAATTCGTCAGCCACACGCACGCTTTGCTCGCGCCCTAAATTGTAATCCAGCAACGCAAAGTCGATACGGTGTCGCGCGATCAGGGTTAAAGCCGATGCGACGCTCGACGCGACATGAACTTCGCTTGCTCCGAGCAACCCAAGACTATCTTCGACCTCCAGCGCGATCAGCAGATTGTCCTCGACCAACAAGACGCTGCCGTCGATCCGCCCGGCGCCGGCTGCTTCCCCGGTATCGATCCGTGCGTCGGTGTCCGCCCCAGGGGCGCAGTCGGCGAGATAGACGGAAGGGATGACGAAGCGCGCGCGGAGCCCGCTCGTAGCGAAATCGAGCATGGCATCACCGCCCAGCTCGTGCGGGATCGCCCGCTCGATGATGGTGGACCCGAAGCCGCGCCGCATCGGTGCTTTGACCGGCGCGCCGCCATGCTCGACCCAATCCATGATAAGGCCAAGGTCGGGGTCGCATGTCAGTGCGATGTCTACGCCGCCATGTGAGTCGCGGAAGGCCCCGTATTTCGCCGAGTTGGTGATGAGTTCATGGACGACGAGCGCAAGTGTCGCGAAGGCGTCGGGCTGGATCGCGGCCTCATCACCCGTGATCGTGATGCGATCGGCCTTGTCGGCAAGATAGGCGCCGGCTTCGACGCGGATCATGTTGCGGACCGAACGCGGTCCCCATCCGCTGCTCGCGATCTGGTCGTGCGCGCGCGCCAAGGCATAGACACGCTCGCTGACTTGCCGCGAAAAATCGGTGACGCTCTGTGCGTCGTCGGAGCATTGGCGCACGAGACCGACGATCAGGTTCAGGATGTTGCGGACGCGATGGTTGAGTTCCGCTATCAAAAGATCCTGCTGGTCGTTCGCGACCTTCCGCTGCTTTTCGGCATCGTCGGTCACTTGAAGCATCAACTCCAGGAACGAGATGCGAAGCGCTTCCGCTACGTTGAGATCAGCTTGTGTCCACGGCGCTGACTGGTGCCGGACGGTTTCGCGCCATGCATCGAAGCTCTTGCGCGGGCTGAAGCGAGTGCCCTCCGTCGTATGGTGCGCGACCTTGACCGGCTCACCCGCCCAGACGACCTGACGGGGCAGTTCGCGACGGAAGAACAGGATATAATCGCGGGGGCGCCGTGACACCGGAACGGCAAGGACGCCCGACGCCACTTCCGCATATGGCTCCGCCTCGGGGTGGACGACCGGAAGTTGCTGCGTCGAGTAGATACGGCTTGCGACGGCGCGATTGAGGAACCGGATCAGATCGCCAATCTGCTCGCTGTCGGGCGTCGCCCCCATCGTCTGGAGATTGCCGTCAATCCAAGTCGCGAGGCCGTCTGCCGCGAGCATGTCCTGTGCCTCGGCGAGCTGCGGCAGGATATCGCTGACGACCCGTGCCTCCCCGGAAAATTGCGACAGCAGGCGGTTGTGCAGATTGCGGGCGCGATCCTGCCGGGCAAGCTCTTCGGCGCGAGAGATACCCTCCAGGATGGAAGACGCCATCTGACCGAAGAAGCTGAGCGACTCCCGCTGTGCCATCGACAGTCGGCGCGGGTGCTGATGATGGGCGGCGATCAGACCCCAGAGTTCGCCTCCCACGACGATCGAGATCGACATGGACGCGGCGACGCCCATGTTGCGCAGATATTCGATATGCACCGGCGAGACAGCACGTAGATCGGCCATCGACAGATCAAGCGGCCTTCCCATCGGATCGATCCGGGGTATCAGATCAACCGTCTGGGCACCAACGTCGGCGATGAGGCGGATCGGATTGCGCAAATAAAGAGCGCGGGCCTGTGGCGGGATGTCGCTGGCCGGGTAGCGCAACCCCTTAAAGCTGGGGAGCGAAGTCGCCTTGCTCTCCGCGATGACTTCACCGCTTCCGTCGTGGTGGAAGCGATACACCATGATCCGATCGAACTGCGTCAGGGCGCGCACTTGACGGACGATCATGCCCGCCAGCCCTTCCACCGTCTTCTCGTGCCGCAGCTGTGCCAGCAGGGTCGGAACTGCCGTGGCTGCGCGATTAGGTTCGCCCGTCGCAGGCTCTCCTTCGATGACGATCGTCTCGCCAGCTCGGTGGACCGCAAGATCGAGCGAGCGGTCGCAGCCGGTTGCCTGGCGATCGTAAAGACGCCCGACGACGGGGCGTTCCCCCATGAGCTGCAACTCGCCCCGGAGATCATGGATCAGGCGGGGGCCGAACAGGTCCGACAGGGGCGCACCCAGCGCCTGCTCGGGCTGACGACCGAACCACGAGCGCATGTTTGCCGACACACGCCTGACGATCCAATCGGGCGAGCATTCGATCAGAAAGCCGTGCGGCTGCACCTGCCCCGGGAACTCGATCGCCTCTCTTGCGCAGGCTTGCATGTCGGCTTGATCGACGGATGGGTCAGCGTGGTTCATACCAACACCTCATGAAGCAATATGCTCCATTACTGTTATGAATAATGTAAAACAACGCAAAAACCTTCACGAGACAGCTTCTGCGTCTTGATGTGCTCCATAGAGTGTCTTCCGTGATGCAAAACGAGCGCATTCTTGGTAGATCGGGCCGCATGGCCAAAGAGGACGTCAGCGAAGGATGGTTACGGCGTTTCGTTTCCGAAACGTCGTCAGCGACTTGGGTGGTTGATGCCGATGGTTATGTCATGGACGTGCCCGAATGGGTGGCGCTGACCGGACAAAATCCGGCGGAGGTTGCCGGGGACGGGTGGATGGCGGCGCTGCATCCGGACGACATCGATCGGGTCCGCGCCGCCTGGGAAACAGCCGTTACCCACCAGTCTGACTACAATACCGATTACCGTCTACGCTGCGCGGACGGCATCTATCGCTGGTTCAACGCGCGCGGTGTCCCGATGCTAGACACCGATGGCGGTGTCCTGAA
>CAJYHD010000529.1 GCA_913773715.1 uncultured Sphingobium sp. | reverse complement strand
CGGCAAACGGTATTGTAAAATCGGACCGTAAGATATTAAATTTAAGTAATTATTGGTATCATCCGGCATCAGCCGGAAAGTCAAATTCTTCGACTTAAAATCCGCCTTCCCCTGGAAATGCGGGTTCAAGTCCCGCCGTCCGCACCAGTAAATATATAAGAGCCTGCGGCGGGCCATGAAGTGCCGACCCGCCGCTGCTTGATCAGATCGGCTTTACGCCGGGCGTGCCGCATTTGGCGAACTTGCCGCGGGCATCCTTGCACTTCTTGGGCATGGTCGGCTTTTGCGGGCATTTGATGAACTTGCCCTTGGCGTCCTTACATGGCGCGGCGAGTACGGGTGGCGCCGTCAATGTCAGGGCGGCGACAGCGAGAAGTGTGGCTTTCAGCATCGGTGATCCTCCATCTGAAGGGCCGTTATCGCGCTATGATCGATGGCGCCCGCGGCCTGCGCGCAATGTGATCCTCTTGTCGTCCTAGCGCACGTGAATTTTCGCTTAGGATTGCTGAGCGGCAGCCAAGTTACAGCAGTAACGCCTGCATCCGTAATTTTCTGAATCGCCGGTCTGGCTATTCCGGGCGGTTGCCGCGATGATGCGTCCATGGCGAACGCGATCAATCCCCACAGCTTCAGCGACTCCCTCGTCATTCTGGGCGCAGCGGGGCTGGTCATTCCGGGGTTCGCGCGATTTCGCATCAGCCCGGTCATCGGCTTCATCCTCGTCGGCCTGGCTGTCGGGCCTTCGGGTCTGGGCGCGCTGGTGCAGCAATATCCCTGGCTGTTCCACGTCACCATATCGGACCGCGAGGCGATAGAACCGTTTGCGGAACTGGGCGTCATCCTACTGCTCTTTTCGATCGGGCTCGAACTTAGCTTCAAGCGATTATGGACGATGCGGACGCAAGTGTTCGGCGTCGGCGCGGCGGAACTGATCGGCAGCGGCATGCTCATTGCGGCAGGACTGTACCTGCTCGGGCAACCGACGGCGGGCGCGATCGGGCTGGGACTGGCGCTGGCGCTGTCCTCGACCGCCGTGGTGCTGCCGATGGTCGGCACGCAGAGCGCGGTCGGACGGTCGGCCTTTTCCATGCTGCTGTTCGAGGATCTGGCGCTGGTCCCGATCATCTTCATGCTGGGCGCGCTGGCACCTTCTGTCGCGGCCAGCCCCGATGGCGCATGGGGCGAGATGGCGAATACGCTGCTACGCGGCGGCGTGACGATCGCGATTATGCTGGTGCTGGGTCGCGTGTTCCTGCCGCATGTGTTCAGCCAGGCGGCCCGGACGAAAAGCCCGGAAGTGTTTCTGGCCGCGAGCCTGCTGGTTGTCATCGTGTCGAGCCTCGCGACGTCGATCGCGGGCCTCTCTCCCATCGTCGGCGCTCTACTCGCTGGGTTGCTGATCGCTGAAACGGACTATCATGGCGAGGTCGAGGTGATGACCGCGCCGTTCAAGGGGCTTGCGCTCGGCGTCTTCCTGATCACCGTCGGGATGAGCCTCGACCTGCGCGTCATCCTTGCCAACTGGCCGAGCCTGGTCATGGCGGTCGCTGGCGTGGTGGTGGCGAAGACGCTGGTGACAGCGACGCTGCTTTATATTTCCGGCGCGCGAAAGGGCGTGGCGCTGGAGGTCGGGCTGCTGATGTCCAGCCCGTCCGAAACCACCCTGATCGTGCTGTCGGCTGCTGCGGCGGCGCAACTGATCCTGCCGTCGACCGCCGCCTTCTGGCAGATCGTGACGGCGATCGGCCTGACCATCACCCCCCTGCTCGCGCGGATCGGCCATGATGTGGCGCGCCGTTTGGAGATGGCGCTGGGCGAAGAGCGGATCGATGTCGGCGAGGAGGATACTTCGGCGGCGGCGGTCGTGATCGGCTTCGGGCGTGTTGGGCATATGGTCTGCGACCTGCTTAAGACGCATGGGCAACGCTTCATCGTCGTGGAGTCCGACCCAGACGTCATCGCCGAAGCGCGCAGGCTGGGCTATCCGATCCTGTTCGGCGACGTCGCGCGGGCCGAGATGCTGGACAAGCTGCGGCTCGGGCATGCGCGCGCGCTGATCCTGACGATGGACGATCCGGTGCTGTCGGTGCGCGTGACCAAGCGGGTGCGCGGCTGGGTACCCGACCTGCCGATCATCGCCCGCGCTCGCGACACGGATCACGCGGCGCAACTCTACAGGGCTGGCGCGAGCGACGCGGTGCCGGAGACGCTGGAAAGCTCGCTGCAACTGGCGGAAACGGCGCTGGTCGATTTGGGTGTCGCGATGGGACCAGTGATCGCGTCCATCCACCAGATGCGCGAAGACCTGCGCATGGGAATCAAGGATGCGGCGGAACTGGACAGGGCGCCGAAGCTGCGGCGGCTGCGGCCCGACGAAGTTGGCTGAACCGGTGTCAGCGCGACTTGGCGGGGTTCCAGATCGTGACCGTGCGGCCTGACATCGCCTTGGCAATGCCCTGCAAGGTCGCGGCATAGGCGATAAGCACGTCCACGACTGCGGCGATCGGCCCACGCTTTGCCAATACACCCGCAAGCCCCATCAGGCCTATCGCGAACAGCCCGATCAGGAACAAGGTCACCGAAAGGCGCAGCGCGAGGATCGCCGCGCATATCGCACCGATGACGAGGAACGCGCCGCCGAACCAGCGGACGATCTTGCGCGAGGCATATTTAAAGCGGTCGATCGCGGCCATTCGCGTTAGTTGCGGGCGCAGATGCGCGTGCGTGTGCCAGGAACGCGACGCGATCCGCACCTTGCGGCGATATTCATCCTGACGCCCCGTCACCAGTCGTTCGCGGGCGATCACGTCCTTGGCCTTCACAAGTCGTTTGCCCGCGAACACCACCGCCATCGAGACGGTGAGGTCGTCCAGCACGCTATCGGGAAAGTCGGGATAGAGGCTGCGCCGGATCGAGAAGATCGAGCCGTCCGCACCCAGCACGTTGCCGGTGCGGGACTCACCATCCTTCAGCGCTTCCTCGATCCGCCAGTAAAGCGAGCCGACAGAGGCCGTCGCCGATTCCGACGCGCCGATATAGTGCAGCGAACCCAGCACGCCGCCGACCTGGCGGTCGGCATAGCGGGCGAGCAGATTGCCCACCGCATCGTCATCCAGCAGCACGTTGGCGTCGGTGAAGATCAGAACATCCCCGCGCGCCTGCGCCGCCAGCAGCTTCATGCCGTGCGCTTTTCCGCTCCGCCCCGGTCCGCTGACCAGCGTGACGAGATCGCCTTCCGCCGCGATCAGCGCGCCGGTGCCATCCGATGATCCATCATCGAAGGCAAGAAACTCAAGGTCGGGGTAAAGCTGGCGCAACCGGCGCAGATTGGCGAGCTTTTCTGGCATCGCCGCCACTTCGTTATAGGCACAGAACAGCAGGGAAGCGCTCGGCAGCGGGGCAGCAATGGGATGCTCCGGCTTGGTGGGCAGCAGGCGCAGGACCAGCGGGTAGAAGAGGAACGGCCACAGCACCGCAACGACACAGGCGAGCATGATGAGCGCGAGCAGGATGTCGATCGTCATCGCGTCAATAGGCCCTGTGGTGGACCAGCACACCCAGCGTCGCGAAGATGATCCGCAGATCGCGCCAGATCGACCAGTCGCTCACATATTCGAGGTCCGACTGGAGCCGGTTGATGAGGTCTTCATGATGATCGGTCGCGCCGCGATGGCCGCGTACTTGCGCCAGGCCCGTCATGCCGGGTTTGATGCAGTGCCGCTCCCAATAACGGTGATCGACCTCCCAATAGAGGCTGTTCCCAGCCTTTGCCGCAGCGGCATGCGGGCGTGGGCCGACGATGCTCATGTCGCCGCGCAACACGTTGAAAAGCTGCGGCAGTTCATCAAGGCTCGTGCGGCGTAGGAAAGCGCCAACAGGAGTGACGCGATCGTCGTTGCGGCTGGTGAGGCGATCAGCCTTGTGATCGCTAAGATCGGCGCGCATCGAGCGGAATTTGTAGATGGCGAAGGGGCGCGCATCCTTGCCGATGCGGGGCTGGCGGAACAGTGCGGGGCCGGGGCTGGTCAGCTTCACCGCCAGCGCGCAGGCGATCAGGATCGGCGAGAGCAGGATCGTGGCGATGCTGGCGACGGCGAGGTCGAACAGCCGCTTGATGAGGCGATCGCGAAATTGCAGCGGGCCACCCGCGACCACGATCGTCGGCTGTCCGGCAAATTCGTTCACCCGCGCAGGGGCGAAACGCAGCAGTTCGGGCACGATGATCTCGCCCTGCGCCGATAGCGACTTGAGTGCTTTCGACCAGTCGTCCATCCGCTCCAAAGGGCAGGCGACGATGACCTTTTCCGCCATGCCGACCGTCGCCGCGAGCTTTGCCGCCATTTCGGCATTATGGCCTTGCGGGCGCAGATTGATGGCGTCGGCATGGATCACCTCCATATGCGGACCCGCCTGAATCTCCACGCCGTCCATGATGACGGCGATCAGATGTGGCACGTCGCCCAGCAGACGCCCGGCAAGCTGCGTGACGACAACGCGCACCAGCGCCAGCGCGACGGCCCCCAGCCCAAGACCGGTGATGAAGGTCAGACGCGAAAGCTGCTCGGCGATCTTGCCCAGATAGACGATCAGCAGCATCAGCAGCGCCGCCTGCGCCAAGGCCCAAAGCGCGCGGAAGATTGCGCGGCGCACCTTGTCGAGCGTGTTGATGCCGTATGCCCCGCCCTGAATGGCGAGCAGCGCGTAGAGCGGCGCGACCATCGAGAACATGATAAGGCCGTGCGGCTTGCCCGGCTCGCCCCAAAAGGCGCCCAGCACTAGCCAGTTGGCCATCAGGAAGGACAGGAACAGCCCGGCCAGGTCGCCAGCCAGACACAGCAGATATAGCCGCAGCCGGACCATTTCCTTGGAGACTGTCACGCGTGGCGTCCTGCCGATATCCATATGCCCCGTTGGCATTGCCAGCCCCGGCGCGCAAGGGGGCAGTATCAGGCGGCGAATAGCCGGGTCAGCGACTTGTCGAGCATCAGGAGCTGCCAGAGCAGACGGCCATGATCGGCAAGGCCGGATTGATGATCCGCCGCCAACTTGCCGAGCAGCGCGGTATCGAACCAGCCGGTGCGGGCGAGCGCGGAGCCGCCCGCCACCGCCCGCGCCTCGCCCGCCAGCGCGCCGCGGAACCAGGCGCTGATCGGGGTCACGAAGCCCATCTTCTGCCGATAGAGGATGTCGTGCGGCAGATAAGGCTCCATCGCTTTCTTCATCAGATATTTGCCGCTGTTGCCACGAATTCGCTGGGCGACAGGCAGCCGCGCAGCAAATTCGACCAATCGGTAATCGAGCAACGGCTCGCGCGCCTCCAGGCTGACGGCCATGCTCATCCGGTCGGTCTTGGTCAGGATGTCGCCGGGCAACCAGATGCGCAGATCGGCATATTGCGCTCGGTCGAGGGCATCGCGGGCGGGCGCTTCGTTCATCGCCTTGATGTAGCGATCTTCGGCGCGATAGCCCGCAAGCCGGCTCTTGATGTCCTGGGTGAAGAGCCGTTGGCGCAGCGCGCGCGGGGTCACACCGACAGACGCGGCGTAGGCTTCGGCGCCATTGCCCGCGAGTTCAAGGAAGGTCGATTTGGCGCGCAGGAAACGCGGCGCCCAGTCGGCCTTGGGATAATAGCGGCCGAGCGTGCCGAACAGCGGCTCGCGGACCGAGGCGGGGATCAGGGCGCGCGCGCGTTCCCCCTGCAACTGGAAGCGATGGCGGCGATATCCGGCGAAGGCTTCGTCCGCACCATCGCCCGATAGTGCGACCGTCACCTGCTCACGCGCCAGCTCGCAGACGCGGAAGGTCGGTAGCGCGGAGGCGTCGGCAAAGGGTTCGTCGAAATGGAAGGCGAGCCGATCGACCAGTCCATAATCGTCGGGCGACACGATCCGCGTCCGGTGATCGGTCGCGAAACGGCGGGCAACGCGGTCGGCATAGCCGGTTTCGTCGAGGCTCGGCACATCGAAGCCGATCGTGCAGGTCTTGACCGCCTGGTTGGAGGCTTCGGCCATCAGCGCGACGACGCTGCTGCTGTCGACGCCGCCGGACAGAAAAGCGCCGAGCGGCACGTCGGACACCATGCGCGACCGCACCGCCTGTCGCATCAGAGCGACGAGTTCTTCTTCCAGTTCTTCGGGTTTGGCCTTGGTCCGTTCGGCGAAGCTGACGTCCCAATAGCGTGCGGGTTGCAGCACGGGCCGTCCGCGTACCAGCCGCAGCGCCTCCCCTGCCCCGAGCTTGCGCACGCCCGCAACCAGACAGGCATCGTCGGGGACATAGCCATAGGCCATATAATCCTCGATCGCAGCCAGATCGGGCGCACGGCGCAGCAGCGGGTGCGCGAGGAGGCTCTTCAGCTCCGATCCGAAGATCAGGCTGCCGTCCGAAAGCTGCGCATAATGGAGCGGCTTGACGCCGAGCCGGTCGCGCACCAGCCAGAGCGCCTGCGCCCGCGCATCGAACAGGGCGAAGGCGAACATGCCGTTGAAGCGATGGACGCAATCCTCGCCCCATTGGCGATAGCCGTGCAGGATGACTTCGGTGTCGCTGTCGGTGCGAAAGACATGGCCCTTCGCCTCCAGTTCGGCGCGGACTTCGGCGAAGTTGTAGATTTCGCCGTTGAAGACGACGGCGAGCGCTTCGTCTTCCGTCAGCATCGGCTGCGCGCCACCGGCAAGGTCGATGATTGACAAGCGAAGATGGCCTAGGCCAACGCCCGGCGCTGTCCAGATGCCGCTGCCGTCGGGGCCGCGATGGACCGCGACGTCGAGCATCGCCTTTACCCGCGCCGGATCGACAGGCTTTGCCGTTTCGAGATGGAAGATGCCCGCTATGCCGCACATGGCCCGAGTCCCTAGCGGATGCCGATGCTGCGGTCAGCCAAAAGCTGCACATCGCCGAGATCGTGCAGGAACGCGTCGATCGCGGGATCGGCGCGGTGGCCGTCCGCCTCCTGCGCGGAGACGAGGATCGCAGCGGCGCGCTGGTCGCGATGAAGCAGACGGGAAGCCAAGGTCTCGATTTTTACGCGGGCGGCGCTTCCGGTCGGTTTGCCGCCGCCCACGACATAATAGCTGACGACATGGCGCACGACCGGACCCGGCGCGGTGATCTGCTCCCCCCTTCCCCCATGCGATGGCGCGGGCGAGGACCAGACCCAGCCGCTGTCGGGATCTGCGGCGCCCTGCCCGAAGCCGACCAGTTCGCGACGATCTTCCTGCCGGTCATATGTCGCGATGGCGAGGTCGACGGTCGCGCCCGAGGCATTGCGGTAACGTCCGAGGAGCAGTGCATCGGCTCCGTCAAAGCGCGGTTTCCACGGATAGCCGCCGCGTGTCGGCACCTTTTCCCATCCTGCCACAGTCGGCAGCGTGACGCTGTCGGGCAGAGGATCGGACGCGGCCGCGCTCGTCGCCAGCCACAGCGGACCTGCGGCAAGCAGCGCGATCGCGCCCAGGGCGACGCGGTGCATGTCGGAAAGGCGGACGGTCGTTCTCTCGAGCCGCTGCACATCGAACCAGGGATCGCCGGGCGTCCGGTCGAAGAAGGGCCAGGCGGCGGCCATGACGATGATCATGATGATGCCGAAGAACACCCAGCCATAGACGACATGGTCAAAGCCCACCGCCGCCTCGACACTGGTCAGATGTGCCACAAGGATGGTGGCGAAGGCGCGCACGCCGTTGGCGAGGATCGAGAGGCTGAGCGCGGAGCCGAGGAAGATCGCGCGCCGTTTCCAGCTGACGAAGCAGACGTTGCAGACAAGGACGCCATAAGCCGCCATCGCGATCAGGAACTTCGCGCCGGAGCAAGCCTCGGCCACTTCGAAATAGCCGGTCGGCGTGGTGATGAAGATGCCCTCCAGATGAGCGGGCACGCCTGTCAGATCGAGGAAGAGCATCGACAGGCGCGCCGTTACGAGTTGGAGGATCGGCACGACCTCCTCCCCGAACGGCACCATGAAGAAGGCGTAGAAGAGCGGGAAGAGCAACGCCCGCGCCACGATCGGGCCAAGCAACGCGACGACCGCGCCCTGATACATCAGGATCAGCGCGAAATGGCGCACGACTGCGACGCCGGCGGCGGCTCCGAGCAGCCAGGCGAAGGCACCTGCCGCGAGCCAGAGCAGACCCGGCACCCAGGCTTGCGGTTCGAGTTGCTGCAACTCCCTCGACCGTTGCTGGACGAGCCAGGCGATGATCGGCGGGATGAAGAGGCAATGACCGAAGGTGGACGCGTTCCACCAGATCGACACCATGCTCCACAGATCATCGAAGAACAGAGCACTGATCGAGAAGGCGACGATGGCGAGTGCCGTCAGGTGCGCGCGCCAGCCGGTGCGGGTCGCGGCGCGAGGGGCGCCGAGCGTGAGCGCCTGATCCGTCATGCCAGCAGTCCCGGCAGAGCGGCAAGCGTCGCCGACCAGTGATAGCGGGCGTCCATCTGGAGCCTCGCGGCACTGCCCAGTGCGGATGCCTGAGCCGGGTCACCAAGAAGACGATCGACGGCGGCGGCTTCCTCTTCCGCGCCATTCGCGATCAGGAGGTGGCTTCCATGATCGGCGTCGATGCCTTCCGCCGCCTGTGGCGAGGCGATGACGGGACGCGCCATGGCCAGCGCTTCCAGCACCTTGTTCTGCACCCCGCGCGCAATGCGGAGGGGGGCAACGACGATATCGGCGGCGGCGAGCCAACCCCGGACGTCCGGTACCTCTCCGGTCACGATCACGCCCGGCAGGTCGCCGAGCGCTGTGACCGCGTCGGTTGGCTTGCGACCGACGATGGCGAAGGTGGCTTGCGAATGGCGCTGACGGATAAGTGGGAGCGTGTCCCGCGCGAAGCTTTCGACGGCCTCAATATTGGGGCGATAATCCATCTGGCCGGTGAAGACGAGCAGCGGCGCGGAGGGTTTCTGCACGACCGCGTGATCGGCAGCGGGGTCGAAATAGGTGAGATCGACGCCGTTCTCGATCGCGATGACGCGGTCGGGGCCAATGCCGGTCGCCTGACGAAACAGCGCGGCTTCCGCTTCGGTAACGAAAGCGGAGATGTCCGCGCGGGCAGCGACGGCCTTCTCGAACGCCAGCAGCAATTGCCCCTCACGCCGGTTGATCCACGCCATCGGGCCGGAACCCGCCGCGCCATAAGCTGCATATTTGGCCGAATCGAAATCGACGAAGTCCATGAGGAAACGAACATCGGCTTTGAGAGGTGGCACGAAATGCGCCATCTGCGCCGAGTAGGCGACGACCGCGCGGATCGGACGTGTGGCTAGCACATGCGCGACCCAGCGATGGAGCGCGGGATGCTCGAACATCGACACCAGCATCGGCTGACGCTTCACCAAACCCGACACGCCCGCCACCAGCTTCGACCGGTTGCGTGGGAGCAGACAGTGGCTTTGCGCGATGTCGGCAAGTTCGGGTGCGAAGCTCATGTCGCGGGCGTCGTCGCCGAAGCAGCCGACATAGACCGGCGCCATCTCCGCCAGGCGCTTGAGGATATTGTAGGATCGGATCTTGTCGCCGCGATCGGGCGGGAACGGGATGCGGTGACAGAGGAACAGGATTTCGCCCGTCATCCAAGCCCTCGCGCGATCATCGGGCCAATGAGGTTGGCGACCGGCAAGGGCAGTTTCTTCCACAGGTCGATGCGGCGCTGATATTTGTCACTGCGCGGGTCGATGTCGCGCGCTTTTCCGTCCGCCGACCATGTGTGGTAATGGAGCGGGCGCGGTTCGAAGCCGAAGCTTTTCTTCCACGCGGCCTGTCCGCTGTCCTTCTTCGAACGGCCGAAGTCGAAGGTCGCGCAGCCCCGCTCCCGCGCATGAGCCATCAGGCGGAAATACATGAGTTCGTTGGAGCGCAAGCGGCGCGCATCATGGATGCCCCCGCCCCAATAGGGCATGACCGCGCCCTTGTGGTACAGGCTCAGCACCGCCGAAACCGGACGGTCGCCGTCATAGACCGCGAGGATATCGGCATCTTCTCCAAAGCGGTCCAGCATCTCGCGGAACAGTCGCGCCGGGAAGACGGGCGTGCCGAGATTGCGGACGCTATGCGAATAGACGCGGTAATGGTCGCGGATCAGTTTGGCGGTCTTGCCGATCTCCACACGGAGCGCCGGGTTGGCGAGCGCCTTGCGCAACTCCACGCGGTGCTTGCGCGGGATCGCGAGCAGTTCGGCCTCATCGTCGGCGGCGAGCGGGCGAGAAAAGCCGACATGCTCGCTATAATCCTGCCAGCCTTCGACGGCGGGGCCGCCATGCAGTTCGATCGAGAGGTCGCCCAACTCACGCGCCATCGCTTGCGCGGCATCGGAGAGTTTCTGGAGACCGCTCGCATCATCGGCCAGTATTCCGCCATCGACGGCGAAGGCGGTGGAGACGAGCGCCTGACCGAACAGGGCGCTTTTCACATGGTGGAGCGGAAGCAGGCCTGCGATCCGGCCGGACGACGCGGCAATGGCGAGGACGATGGCGCGGTTGCGGGTGGCGGCTTCCACCCCCTGCAACCAGGCGGTGCGATGGAAGGGCGTGCCGCGCTCATGGCCAAGGACATAGGCGTCGATCGCCTGCGCCATCATCGGATCGCGCAGGTCGAGGGTGACGACGGAGGCGTCTGCGGTGCCGGTCATCATGCCCCACGCTCCCGCTCGATCGCAGCCAGTGCATCGACGCGGGTCCACTGGAAGTCGCGGGTCAGGCGCTTCAGCTTCGGCGCCATGGCGCGCAGGTTGGTGTAATGGCGCAGCTTCGAGCGCAGCGGAGCGTCGACGACGCGCGGCTGGTCGGGATCGATCTCCCACGGATGGAAGTAG
>CAJYHD010000528.1 GCA_913773715.1 uncultured Sphingobium sp. | reverse complement strand
AAAGACGAGGTCGATGAAGGCGTCCTCGATCAGGACGGTCTTCTGGCACATGTCCATGATGTCGTCCTTGACCGCCGGGGTCAGGCAGTCGCGTTCCTTGACGAAGGCGTGGAACAGGCGGACGATGCCTTCGCAATGGAGCGTTTCGTCGCGGACGGACCAGCTGACGATCTGGCCCATGCCCTTCATCTTGTTGAAGCGCGGGAAGTTCATCAGCATCGCGAAGGAGGCGAAGAGCTGCAAGCCTTCGGTAAAGCCGCCGAACATCGCAAGCGTGCGGGCGATATCCTCGTCCGAATCGACGCCGAACTGGGCGAGATAGTCGTGTTTGTCCTTCATCTCCTTATACTGCATGAAGGCCGAATATTCGCTTTCGGGCATGCCGATCGTGTCGAGCAGATGGCTGTAGGCGGCGATATGCACCGTTTCCATGTTGCTGAACGCGGTTAGCATCATCTTGATTTCGGTGGGCTTGAACACGCGGCCATATTTTTCGTGGTAGCAATCCTGCACCTCGACGTCGGCCTGCGTGAAGAAGCGAAAGATCTGCGTCAGCAGGTTGCGCTCATGGTCGGACAGCTTCTGCGCCCAGTCGCGGCAATCCTCGCCTAGCGGCACTTCCTCGGGCAGCCAGTGCAGCTGCTGCTGGCGCTTCCAGAACTCATAGGCCCAGGGATATTCGAAGGGCTTGTAGACTTTGGAGGCTTGAAGAAGGGGCATGTGGGTTACTCCGCGAAATTCGTGCCGACCCCTCTCCCCTTGTGGGAGAGGGAGGGACCCGTCGCGCCGGCGACGGGAGGGTGAGGGGTGAAGGCGTCGGCGACCATCGCCAGCACGCCTTCGATATTCTGCATCACATCATGGTTCCAGACGCGGATCACGCGATAGCCCTGCCCGGTGAGGAAGGCGGTGCGCGCCGCATCCGTCGCTTCGTCATGCTGGCCCCCATCCACTTCGAGGATCAGGCGGCCCGAATGCGAAGCGAAGTCCGCGAAATAGGGGCCGATCGGTGCCTGACGGCGGAACTTCGCGGCTGGCAGTCTGGTGCGGAGCAGCGCCCAGAGGCGCTTTTCGGAATCAGTCGCGTTGCGGCGGAGTTCGCGTGCGCGGGCGATCGTCGGGCTTGGGGTCTTCCCCCTCACCTTCCCACGCCGCTGCGCGGCGCGGGCCCCTTCCTCTCCCACGAGGGGAGAGGACATCAGGTCTTCACTGGCAGGCGAGGCATTCATCATAATCGGTGGTCTCGCCGATTTCGAACTTGGGGGCGTCGATCGTGTTGTCGGCCTCCACACCGCCTGCGAAGCCCGCGCGCTGCACCGACTTGGACCGCAGATAGTAGAGCGACTTGATGCCCAGTTCCCATGCGCGGAAGTGGAGCATCAGCAAGTCCCACTTCTCGACATCCGCGGGGATGAACAGGTTGAGCGACTGCGCCTGGTCGATAAAGGGCGTGCGATCGGCGGCGAGTTCGAGCAGCCAGCGCTGGTCGATCTCGAAGCTGGTCTTGTACACGTCCTTTTCTTCCTGGGTCAGGAAGTCGAGATGCTGGACGCTGCCTCCGCGCTCCAGGATCGAGTTCCAGACGGCGGTCGAATCCTTCGCCTTTTCGACCAGCAGCTTTTCGAGATAGGGGTTCTTGACCGAGAAGCTGCCCGACAGCGTCTTGTGCGTGTAGATGTTCGCCGGGATCGGCTCGATGCAGGCCGAGGTGCCGCCGCAGATGATCGAGATCGACGCGGTGGGCGCGATCGCCATCTTGCAGGAAAAGCGCTCCATCACGCCCTGATCGGCGGCGTCGGGACACGGGCCGCGTTCCTGCGCGAGCAGCATCGACGCCTCGTTCACCTTGGCGTTGATATGCTTGAAGATGCGCAGGTTCCAGGATTTGGCCATCGCGCCCTCGAACGGGATCGAGCGGGCCTGAAGGAAGCTGTGGAAGCCCATGACGCCAAGGCCCACCGAGCGTTCGCGCATCGCGCTATATTTGGCGCGCGCCATTTCGGGCGGGGCGCGGTCGATATAGTCCTGAAGCACATTGTCGAGGAAGCGCATGATGTCTTCCGCGAACATCGGATGATCTTTCCACTCGTCCCAGGTTTCGAGGTTCATCGACGACAGGCAGCATACCGCCGTGCGATCGTTGCCCAGATGATCGGTGCCGGTCGGCAGCGTGATTTCCGAGCAGAGATTCGACGTAGACACCTTAAGGCCCAGATCACGGTGATGCTTGGGCATCATGCGGTTCACGGTGTCGTTGAAGACGATGTACGGCTCACCGGTGGCGAGGCGGACTTCGACCAGCTTCTGGAACAGCGCGCGGGCGTTGACGGTGCCGCGCACCGAGCCGTCCTTGGGACTGCGCAGGTTGAATTCCGCGCCGTCGCGCACCGCCTCCATGAACTCGTCGGTAAGGAGTACGCCATGGTGAAGGTTCAATGCCTTGCGGTTGAAGTCGCCGCTCGTCTTGCGGATTTCGAGGAACTCCTCGATCTCCGGGTGGGAGATGTCGAGATAGCAGGCGGCCGACCCGCGGCGCAGGCTGCCCTGGCTGATCGCGAGGGTCAGGCTGTCCATCACGCGGACGAAGGGGATGATGCCGCTGGTCTTGCCGTTGAGGCCGACCGGCTCGCCGATGCCGCGCACCGCGCCCCAATAGGTGCCGATGCCGCCGCCGCGCGAGGCGAGCCAGACATTCTCGTTCCAGGTGGCGACGATGCCTTCCAGGCTGTCGGACACAGAGTTGAGGTAGCAGCTGATGGGCAGGCCGCGTCCGGTGCCGCCGTTCGACAACACGGGCGTCGCGGGCATGAACCAGAGCTTCGAGATATAGTCATAGACGCGCTGGGCATGCGCTTCGTCGTCGGCATAGGCGGCGGCGACGCGGGCGAACAGGTCCTGATAGGATTCGCCGGGCAGCAGGTAGCGGTCGTTCAGCGTGTCCTTGCCGAACTCCGTCAGCAGCGCATCGCGCGACGCGTCGGTGACGACGGCGAAGCGGCGCTGAAGCACCGTCGAGGAGGAGATGGGGGCGGACACCGGAGCATCGGCCTTCGGCTTGGAGGCGGGCGCGCTCGCCGCCTGCTCCGCCTTTTCGATCAGATCATCCATCACAGTCGCCACGTCGCCAGCACCACCCTGTCCACTATCCCGAAAATCCATGCGCGCCCCCGTATGTTCCCGTTTCGTTCGATTCGGTCAAGCCGGGTGCGTCAAGCCGCACACCATAACATGAACCGCCATCGTCGGGGACGAAAAAGGACCCAACAGGATAGACACCAAGGGGCGAAAATGCCCCTTGCTGGATATAGGTTCCAGCTGTCCAATCACAATCTGTTGGGTAACCCCTGTTAGCCCGATACCACAGATAGTGCCATAGCGGTCGGAGCACGCAAGGGGGTAAATGACTCTTTAGCGACTCTGCTCGTCGCCGCCAGCCATCACTTCATCGTCATCCCACTACGCTGCATGGCAGCGACGCGCGGACTTTCCTTGTCCTTCCAAAAGGCAAGAGGGGTTATCGAAAAGAAAAAATAAAATCGCCTTGCCACGCAAATGCGTGAAGAGCGGATTCGGATCGACCACAAGCTGTTGTAGAATGGTGAAACAGCGTCGGAGAGGCAGCCCCATGATTCTCTATTATCACCCCCTTTCTTCCTATTGCTGGAAGGTGCTGATCGCCTTCCATGAAAATGGCACGCCGTTCGAGGGGCGGATGCTGGCGGACGAGGGCGTCGCGCAGGAGTGGATGGCGATGTGGCCGGTGGGCAAGTTTCCGGTACTGCACGATCCCGCACGCAACGCGACCATCGGCGAGGCAAGCATCATCATCGAATATCTCGCACGGCGTGAGGCGGGAATTTTCCGCCCCATCCCTGCCGATCCCGACATGGCGCTGGAGGTGCGGCTGCTCGACCGCCTGTTCGACAATTATGTCATGACGCCGATGCAGACGATCGTAGCCGACCGCTTGCGCGCGCCCGAGCAGAGAAACGCGCATGACGTGGAACAGGCGCGCGACATGCTGGGCAAAGCCTATGCGATGATCGAGGCGCGGATGGCTCCGATGATCTGGAAGGGCAAATGGGCAGCCGGCGACGTGCCGACGCTGGCGGATTGCGCGGCGGCGCCTTCGCTCTTCCACGCGGACAAGGTGCAGCCGTTGCGCGCAGATTTTCCAACGCTTGGCGCTTATCTCGATCGGCTGGAGGCGTGGCCGAGCTTCGCGCGGGTGCTGGCGGACAAGGAACCATGGTGGCACATGTTTCCCTTCGCAAACGGGCCGGAATAGCCAGTCCGCCCCGCGCCCGCGATGACCAGGGCATGGGCAATGCCCCCTTTGCGGCGCGTTGGCGGTTGTCCAGCCGATCCCTTAAAAGGAAAGGCGACATCATGGACGACGCACGCGTTTGGGAATTTGAGGAATCGCTATGGACCGGCGATGCCGATCATTATCGCGAAAGCATCGACGCGGAGGGGTTACTGGTCGTCCCCGCCCCGCCCTTCATCCTCAAGGGCGAGGATGCGGCCGAGGCCATGGCGCAGACGCCGCGATGGGAAACGGTCGACATCAGCGAGCAGCAGATCATGCGTCCGCAGGAGGGATTGATCGTCGTTGCCTACAAGGCGGAGGCGAAGCGGGCCGAGGGCGAGCCTTATGTTGCGCATTGCACCTCCACCTACCGGCGGCTGGCGCATGAGGAGTGGCGCGTGGTCCAGCATCAGCAGACACCGCCGCTCGCCGTCAGCTGAAGCGCGCCGCTGACAGCGTTTCCCCTTCCCCCTGGTCTGGACAGCCCCCGGCAAAAGGCCTAGCCGGACGGCAAAACAGCCAGATCAAGGGTGAAGGGTAAGATGACGATCATCAAGACCGCCGACCTCATCGAGAGTGTCGCCGATGCGCTCCAGTTCATCAGCTATTATCATCCGATGGATTATATCCGGGCGCTAGGAACGGCCTATGAAGCCGAGGCCAATCCGGCGGCGAAGGACGCCATTGCCCAAATCCTGACCAACAGCCGCATGTGCGCGGAGGGCCATCGCCCGATCTGCCAGGACACCGGCATCGTCAACGTCTTCATCAAATGGGGCATGGATTGCCGCCTGGACGACAACAGCCGGTCGATGCAGGACGTGGTGGATGAAGGCGTGCGCCGCGCCTATCTCAACCCGGAAAACCGCCTGCGCGCTTCGATTCTGCGCGATCCCGCCTTCTCGCGCCAGAACACCAAGGACAACACGCCCTGCGTACTGAACATCGAGATGGTACCGGGCGACAAGGTCATCGTCGATGTCGCGGCAAAAGGCGGCGGCAGTGAGAACAAGACCAAGTTCAAGATGATGAACCCCAGCGATTCGATCGTCGACTGGGTACTGGAGATGATCCCGCAAATGGGTGCCGGATGGTGCCCGCCGGGCATGATCGGCATCGGCATCGGCGGCACCGCCGAAAAGGCGATGCTGCTCGCCAAGGAATCGCTGATGGCGCCGATCGACATGGGCCAGCTGAAGGCGCGCGGGGCGCAGACCGACATCGAGGCGCTGCGCATCGAACTGATGGACAAGGTCAATGCGCTCGGCATCGGCGCGCAGGGGCTGGGCGGGCTGTCGACCGTGCTGGACGTCAAGATCCTCGACTGGCCGACCCATGCCGCGTCCAAGCCGGTCGCGATGATCCCGAACTGCGCCGCGACCCGCCACGCGCATTTCACGC
>CAJYHD010000527.1 GCA_913773715.1 uncultured Sphingobium sp. | reverse complement strand
TGACTTCTCAAGCTGCACAATGGTCGAAGGGGCGCCGCCCATGAAACTTGTAAGGTCGGCACCGTCACACGCCGCCTTATAGAGGAAAATGTGTTTCGAACGGCTCTACGCTGTTGCGGCTGCCCTGACCCACATCCGGTCATTCGCGGCCTCTTTTCGGCTCCCCACCTTCTGCCATTCATTCATGTGGATAGCGGAGGAGGTGCTGAGCCTCAGCCCTGCCCGCTTCCCACAAGCCTCTCCATATGGATGGTGTATCGGGACTGACAGTCGACCTGCTTCGGACATATGACAGAGACAGTCGCAGCGATTAACCCGCCAAACGGGGAGCTTTTCCGTTCAACGCTGATCCGAAGCGGCCATATTCACGTCGGCGTGCGGCTTTGCTAAATGGCGTTCGAGGATATGCCAGGGGGCTTGTCCGCTCATGGACGCCCTGATGATACGTTCCCAGCCTGTCAGTGTCTTCGACCGGATCGTAGCTTGGTCACTCCACCTTCAGCTTCCGATCGTGGCTCGGTATGCGCTCGCGACGATCACGATCCTTGCCGTGGGCTGGGGACGCGTCCTGTTCGTACCGGACACGTTGCCGTGGCTTCTGTTCATTCCGGCAACGATCGCCATTGCTTTGGTGGAAGGCAAAGGACCGGGGCTCTTCGCAGCCCTTCTGTCGGCAGCCACCGGCATCGCATCCCTCGGCACGATCGAGCACCCCTCCTGGGTGCCGCGACAGCAATGGGTGGCAGCATCGTTATTCCTGGTCGTCATGCTCAGCATCGTCATGCTGACCGCCGAGTTGCGCGAGTCTCTGCGACGGGCACGGCGGCTCAACGAGGAGCTTGTCGAAAGCGAGCGGCAGGCAGTCGAGCGGCAGGCCTTCCTGTCCGGCGTGCTGGCCAGCTCGACGGATTGCATCAAGGTCCTCGACCTGGACGGCAAGCTGACCTTCATGAGTGAAGGCGGACAGCATGTCATGGAGATCAGCGACTTCAACGAGGTCGCCGGCTGTCCATGGCCGGACTTTTGGCAGGATGCCGGCAACGCCGAAGCCAAGGCCGCGATCGAGGCGGCTAGGCGGGGTGAAGCGCGCAGCTTTATCGGCAAGGCCGACACCTTTCGCGGCACGCCGAAATGGTGGCACGTCGCGGTCAGCCTGATTGCCGGACCGGACGGGCGCCCCGACCGCATCCTGTCGGTTTCCCGTGACATCACCAACCTGCGCGCGAGCGAGGAAGAGCGCGACCGCTTCGTCCGACTGGCGGAGAACAGCACCGACTTCATCGGCATGGCCCGGATCGACGGCAGCGTCTTCTATGTGAATGATGCGGCAAGACGCCTCGTTGGTCTGGATGGTGCTGACATCACGCAACTGACCATCGCCGACTTCTTCCCGCCCGAACAGGTCGAGACGGTCATGCGCGAGGTGCTGCCGGCGGTGGACCGCGACGGCCACTGGGTTGGCGAGCTGGATTTCCGGCATTTCCGCACCGGCGAGTTGATCCCGGTCCTCTATTCTGTGTTTCCGGTCACCGACGCGACGGGAACACTGATCGGCTACGGTACCGTAACCCGTGACTTTCGCGAACGGCGCCGCGCCGAAGACGATATGCGCCTGATGAACGGCGAGTTGGCACATCGGCTCAAGAATGTGCTGGCGGTCGTCCAGTCCGTCGCCGCGCAGACGTTGCGTGGCATTCCCGAGGCCGAAAAGGCAAGTCAGAGCCTGTCGGCGCGGCTGGTCGCGCTGGGTGCCGCAACGGACGTGCTGACCGGTCGTTCGTGGCGCTCCGCCGATCTATGCGAGTTGGCGACGCGGGCCTTATCCCCGCACGGCCGCATCGGCGAGCGCATCCTAATGTCCGGCCCGGCGGTAACGCTCAAGCCCGAACTGACGGTTGCATTCGCCCTCGCCCTGCATGAGCTGGCGACCAATGCCGCCAAATACGGCGCGCTATCGAACGAAACCGGTCATGTGACGCTTGCCTGGTCGATCGACGGAGACGGCGACGATGCCTCATTCGCGGTCTGCTGGCGCGAGGAGGGAGGACCGCCCGTCACGCCGCCGCAGCGCAAGGGTTTCGGCTCGGTCCTGATCGAGCGCTCGTTGCGGAGCTATTTCAGCGGTAAGGCTGCAACCGACTATCGGCCGGAAGGTTTGGTGTTCGAACTTGAAGCGCGGCTTGGAGACGCCGCTATCGTGACCGGGAATTAAGCGTGGGTCAGAGTACGCCGATCGGCAGCAAGACGATCCTGATCGTTGAAGACGAGGCTTTGGTCAGGTTCGACCTGGTCGACTTCTTCACCCATGCCGAATGGCGGGTTTTCGACGCGGAGAACGCGGACGAAGCCATTGCCATCCTCGACGCGCACAAGGAGATTCGGGTGGTTCTGACCGATGTGCAGATGCCGGGATCGATGGATGGTGTGAAGCTTGCGCACTATATCCGCGAACGCTTTCCGCCGACCCTGCTGTTCGTCGTGTCCGGTAACGCCCCCATCCCGGCGCACGAATTGCCTGCCCGGGCGACGTTCCTCCCCAAGCCCTTCGATCCGCATCGGCTGCTGCGTCAAATCGAAAGCATGGCGCGGGCATAAATCTTGGCGACGGCTTCGTGACGTGACCCGGTTTTCCCATTTGGGAACCCCGTCGCAGGAAAGTTGGCCGATAGACCGCGGCGACGGTCATTCGCGGCACCCGCTTTCCCAAAAGTTGTGCCCAATTGCTCTGTCTCGCAAGGGCATGTTGGAGATAACAGAACGGAAAGATCGCGTTTAGCGAATGACCGTTTCCGGGGACCCGGATCGGCAGCCTCCTCGACCGCGATTGGGCGTAAGCGACTGCCAACCTTTGGAGAAGCACGACCCAATTTCAGTCATGCACAGCCGCTGAACGACGTGCCTAAATCTGCCGTTCGTTCATCCCAATTTGACGAACTCGCAGCTCGATCAGCGCATCCCGTTACGATCTACTTTTTTGCCG
>CAJYHD010000526.1 GCA_913773715.1 uncultured Sphingobium sp. | reverse complement strand
AGTTCCACTAGCTAAAGGAGAAATGAATGAATTTCGAATATCTCATCACGGAAATTTCAAATGTCCATAACCATCAAGTCAGCAAGTAAGGAAATCGAAGCCCTGATGTCCGCCGAACCGGGCAAGTCTATTAAGGGGCTTCAGCCAAATGAAGTTAAGAAAATACGCCGTCAGATTAGCGTCATTCAGGCGGCGAACTCTATGGTCGAGATTATGCAGGCCCATCGCGAATGGGATGTGCACAGGTACCACGGCGACGAACGCATTTGGTCCTTCTCTGTCGGCGGCGCGACTAGGCTGCTGATGGACTGGGACGGCGACCGAAGGGAGGTTTCGAATCTTCGGTTTCATAATCCCCATTAGGGGTTGAGAGGTGAACGCCTCTCCTTTGTAACACGGGAGGAGCCTAGCAGCTCCTCCCCACCAGAAAGGTAACATATAACTAAATGGCACTCGAACTGGCATTCCCGGTCCATCCGGGCGAAATCCTCAGTGAGGATATCCTGCCGCGGTTCGGGCTCAACGTGACTGACGCTGCGACTAAACTCGGCGTCGCCCGTCCGGGTTTCAACAATGTCCTGAACGGGAAGCGCTCTGTCACGCCCGAGCTGGCGCTCAAGATTGAGCGTGTCCTCGGCTATCCTGCACGGCTTCTTCTCGCGCTGCAAAGCGCGCATGACCTCGCATGCGCGAAGCACGACGAAGCGCTTACGCACAAGCTCGCTGACTTGACGCCGCTTCTGGAGCCCGCGTGAACCCCCGAGCCGTGCGGCTATCGCGCGCGGTTCGGCCCAGGAGTTCGTTGTTGCGTGCGAAAATCTGTTTTCACGCAGATCGCTCGAATAGGCGTTTGAGGCTCGGGTACAGGATGAAGGTCGATCGCCCGATCTTCACCGTCTCGATCGTCCCGTCGCCGATCAGCTCGTAGATCGTCGAACGGCAGATCCCCGTCAGCTTGACCGCAGTGGCAATCCGCACACTGATCGGCTCTAGGGTGTGAGCGACAGGTTGCCCCTGTCCGTCCCAACCGCCTTCATTCCCATTCACGTCGTTCTTCATCACGCTATCCTCCGTGCGAGCCAGTTTTCGATGTCGGTTTGCCGGCGCGCGCGATCGACCGGCGGCAAGGCGGCTGCGAAGCGGGAGACGCCGGAGCCGTCGAAGCTATCGGCGCCAGCCGCCATGCAGAGGCGGACGCGTCGGGCGCTGTTGACGCGCCCCACATGGCAGATCGAACCGCGCGCATGCGCAAGGCGCGCCCAGCGACCCATGGTCGCCAGCTTCCACGAGGTGTTGCCACCCACGAAGACGCCGACCCGGGGGCCAAGCAGGTGACGCACCTCCTCGGGGTTCATCCCGTTCTGCACGGCAATCAGGAAGGTCTGGCCGGCCAGTGCCCGACGGCGCTGGAGCTGCTCGAGCCATTTCTGCGAGAAGCGCAGGGATGCGAGGCCGCCCATGACGATGTCCGGAAGGACGATCCAGTCGGCACCGGGTCCGAGCAGGGCGACCGCCCGCTCGAACGCCGCCTCGTCGAAGGGCTCCTTCCGCTGGAAAGACGTCCATGCGCCGTTGTCGAGCGCGTACCGGAAGCCTTCGGTGCGCAGTACGCCGCGGGCAGAGACCATCAGTCGCCATCCGGCGGCGCGCAGTGCGTCGAGATTGCGACGCGTGCCGGTGCGCGATGCATAGGCGAGCATCATCGGCCGCCCCCGCTTGTTCCGGACGGTGGGCGCCGCGAGCGGGCAAACGCCTTGTCGTTATCGAGAAAGGCGGCGAGCATTGCCGGGATCAGGTCAGCGACCGGCTCCTCCCGGCCATAGGCCTGCGCATAGAGCGCCGCATAATCGTTGAGCGCCTGGTGGAGGTCCGGCGTCACCGAGATGCCGAGCTTGACCGGGGTGCGGTCCGGCAATTGTGCGAGCTTGAGATCCGGCATGCTATCGCTCCTGTCCGGGCCACGGCGCGAGGACGATGTCCTTGTGGACGACCACGCGCAGCGGCCAGCCCGGCCGCACCTCCAGGGTCGGCTGGATGTTGAGGTTCCTGGTGACGATCTGGTCGCCGGCACGCGACGTTCCCTGCTGCACCGACTCCCGGATCGCGCGGACGAGGTCGTTTTCGCTGTGGCCCAGGCTCAGCTCGGTGCCGACCCCGAGCAGCGTCGACAGCGCCACGCCCTTGAGCAGCTGCCAGGTGTGGGCATCGACCTTGTCGGAGAGCCCGGCATAACCCGCCACGTCGGTTGCCGGCACATTGTCGATACGGGTCGAGCTGCCGTCGGGCAGGATGATGCGCTGCCATACGACCAGCGCGCGCTTCTGACCGAACGCCACGACGCTGTCGTAGCTGCCGATCAGGCGAGACCCTTGCGGCACCAGGAGAGTGCGGCCGGTGATGCTGTCATAGGCGTTCTCGGTAACCTGCGCGGTGACAAGCCCCGGCAGGTCGGAGTTGAGCCCCGTGATCAGGCTCGCGGCGATGATGCTGCCTGCGGTCAGCGTATAGGGTGAGACAGGTGCCACCAGTCTATGCGGATTGATGTCGCCCGTCGGGTCCTTGCTTGCGAGACAGTCGGCCTTGCGCTGCTGGTTGCCGGGATCGACGGCGATCGCCGCCGGCTGCACTTGCCGTGCGGGAGCCGCGGCCGGCGCAGGATCGGACGCCCGAGATCGCCGGGGAGCGGCGGGCCGAGCCTAGGCACGTCGCCATAGCTTTTCGGCGCGCCGGCCAGGGCGTCGTCCGGCGCCCGACTGGCGATATCCTTCTGGTCCTCGGCGCCGGCGACGATCCGGAAGGTCGCAGGCTTGAGCGCGATCCAGGTCACGCCGACGATCGCGGTCGATCCGAGCGCTGCGATCGCGATGATCGCGCCGCGACGAAAGCGGATGATCCGGCTCGGGCGGCCGCGCAGAACCAGCGTCTCGGGGTCGACCTTCGGAGCGGCCGCCGCAGCAGGCACAGCCTCGCTCATGACGCCCTCCGGTGCCGGCGCCGGTCGGCACCTGTGCGGCTGATGCGCACCACGGCCTGCTTCTTCGCGCCCAGCCGAAGCTCGGCGGCATCGAACAGCCGGTCGACGACATAGAATCGGCCTACCATGCGGTAGTTCACGAGCTGGACATCGCCGCCGGCGCCGGCGAGCGTCAGCGTCGGCGAGGCGCCACCGCTGTTCGTCGTCGGCGCCGGCGGCGATG
>CAJYHD010000525.1 GCA_913773715.1 uncultured Sphingobium sp. | reverse complement strand
CCCACACGACGGGATCGAGTGCGCGCCGCATCGCGTAGAGCGATTCATAATATCGTTCGAGGCGATCCTGAACCGGATTTGGCCGGGTAACGGAGCGCACCACCTTGCCCGCGACGACATCGGCCTGGCCGAGTGCCGCTACCATCGCCTTCAGCCAATCGACGGCGGGCAGGCTGTCGGCGTCGGTGGTCAGCAGAAGGCCGCTACCGTCCAAAGCCTGCTCGCCCAGCAGCATCGCACCGTGTCGCGCACGACCCACATTTGGCTCCGGCTGGGTGGCATGGTCGATCCACACCGGGAGCGACGCATTCGCGGCGTAGTCGCGCGCCACCGCCGCGCTCCCGTCGTTGCAGCCGTCCAGCATGAGACAGAGGACGGGCTCCACGCCCTGTCGGTCGAGCCTATCCAGCGCCGCGAAAAGCCTTGGCAGCCCTTTCGCCTCGTTACGGGCAGGCACGCAGATAGCGACGCGAATACGATGTGCAGTCGACTGTTTCATCAGGTGAGAACGCCGACCGACATCTCGTCAATCCTAAGCGGCATACCCACCACATGACACTGATCGGGATCAATGATTGATCAGGACGGCGGAGATATTTCGGTACACACGAATCTTGCTGATCCTTCGGGCTTAGTCGGTATAGCGGCCGCTTGCTCTATCGCCGCATCGATCCGGTTGTGGACTTGCGGTTGCCCATTCCGCTTTCCGGGGTCCGGTAGTTCGTTCATGCAAGTGTCGTGGTCACATTTACGTGCTAAGGCCGCTTCTGCACCATGTCGGCTGACGCACGGTTTGCGCCGATCCGGCACCCAATCAGCGCCCGAGGAACCGACGCGGAACTCTCCCCGCTCATGGTCAGGTTTGGAACGGCAGCGCTCGCCATTCTTTTGGCCATCATCCGCTACCGGCTATAAGCGGGGCGACGAGGTACGTAAGCGATTGATGATCATGCGCATGAGATCGGGCTGGAAGTTAACAAGCGTACTTGCTCTGACCATGTCAGGTTGCGCCACGCAGCCTGTTCCCGTGCAGCCGCCGCCTCCTGTCGTACCGGTGACGCCGCCACCTCCATCGATGCCGGCGGGTGGCTATGTCGGCATGAAGATCCCGGCGAAGCTCAATGACGGCAAATACTTCACCCCGAGCCTCAACAATACCGATGCCGCGGCGGTTTGGCACCTTCGTAACGCTTTGAACGTCGCGGCGCTCGGCTGCGACCTGGAAGGTGGCGGGGTCGTCGATGCGTACAATGCCTGGATCAAGACGCATGGCGCCGTCATTGACCGCTACTACCAGGCCCTGATTCGCGAATGGCAGGCACCCGGCTGGATCGACTGGGAGCGCGTTTATGATGACGATCAGACGCGTATCTACAATTTCTACGCGCAGCCGGCGATGCGATCGGGCTTCTGCGCCGCTGCGCGCGAAGAAGTCGCGCGGGTCGGCCAGGTTTCGGATGAGGATCTGCCGGATTTCGCTCATGCAGCCTTATCACGCCTCGATCGGCCCTTCATCACTTTCTATGAGGCGTTCGACGCGTGGCGGACCTTTTACCACCTCAACCCGCCGGCAGCCGCGCAAACCGGCGGCATTCCTCTTGTAGTGGTACCGCCGCCGCCTCTAGCGGTACCGCCGCCGACTTCCGTCGCTACGCCCGACGACCCCGGTGCTCCCACCATAGCGGCACCGGATCGCGGACTGTAAGTGCCTCAATTGCGGACAATCAGTGCTGGTTCAGCACGCTTCACAAGCGGACGTTTGTTCATTGCACGGCGTGGTGGCCATCGTAGCAGCCCGTGAAGATCGTTGCGACATCGCGGAGGTCGCCGCGCTTGAACTGATCCGCCGTGATGCCGCCAAGGCCGCGCTTCCGCTCGAGAAGATCAACCTTGTTGGGCCGGGTACGGTGACCGGTGAGGCGGTGGCAGCGATCTGGTCGGAGGTTCTCGACCGACCGGTCGTTTACGGCGGCGACGATCCCAGCGGGTTCGAGGCCAATATGGCGACGTTCATGCCCAAGTGGACCGCTTACGAGATGAGGCTGATGGCCGAACGCTATGTCAGCGACGGCATGATCCCGCTCGACGGCGACCGTGCGCGACTGACCGCCCTGCTTGGGCGCTCGCTGCACGGATACCGCGAAACCGCGATCGCGCTCGCCCAAGCCTGAGCCGGACTTCCCGATCGAGCGGCCACTACAGGACTTCTCGATCGGGATCGAATATGGGGACGCGAAGCAGAAGATTGACGGCGTATTACATTAACAATACACCACGGTGCAATGTGAGGGGGGGGCAGTTGAAAAAGATCGCTTACGTCATTGCCGGTTCCCTGATGGCATCATCGGCAACTGCCCAGTCGACGAACGAGCAAATGCCGCTCGCAGACCGCATCGCGCAGGTCCGGAGCACGCTGCACGTGGATGCTGACGGGCTCCACGGTGCGGGCGCGGCGGTGTTGGGCCAGGCGATCAGACAAGCTCGCTACGTACTGATCGGGGAGGATCACCTTTCGCGCGAAATTCCGCTTTTCGCGACAGGCGTCTGTCGGATGATGGCACCGGATGGACTGGACGCCTTCGCGGTGGAAATCGGTCCCGAAGCCGCGCGGTTCGACAACGGCGCACTGCGACGCACCGATCGGCTCACGCGCGTGGCCGACTTCATGCGATCGCATCCGGACGCCTTCGCCTTTCAGAACGGACGCGACGAAAGCGACATGGCTGCGGCGTGCGCGCGCCTTGCCGGTCCGGCCTTCGCGATCTGGGGACTCGATCAGGAGTTTTACGGCGCAAGCGGCTATCTGTTCGAACAGATGCTGGCCGCCCGCCCCGGCCCGCACGCGAAGGCCGCGATCGAGCAATTGGCCAGGATGGATCGGGCCGCGACGCAAAAGGCGGTTGCGTCCGGCTCGCCGGGAGACCTGTTCCTTTACGCGATCGATGATACGTCGCTGCACGACGCCCAGGCTGCGATCACGCGCGATGGGGGCCGGCGCACGCAAGACCTGTTCGACGCGCTGATGGAAACGCGCGCGATCTATCTCGGCCAGAATACTGACGGCTTCGCCTCCAACGGTCGCCGCGCGCGGTTGATGAAGCGGACGCTCGTGAGCTATCTGGCTGGACAGCCACGCCCCGCACGCGTGCTCTTCAAGTTCGGTGATGTGCACATGGCCAAGGGGGTCAATGGCTTGGGGCAGCGTGACGTCGGTAATTTTGTCGCCGAACGCGCCGAAGGGGAAGGAGCCTCGTCGCTGCATATTGCCGTTTACGGCGCGAAGGGCGTTCACGCGCTCTACAATGGTGTCGGTCGCCAGGTGCGACAGGAGCCGTTCGTCATGACCGATGACGCAGACTATGCCTGGCTGAAGGACGCGTTGCCGCGCCCCGGTGCCAATGGATCGGACAAGGACTGGACCGTCATCGACCTGCGACCGCTGCGCGCCAATCCGCCATCCGACGCGAGCCCGGCTTGGCGCAACGTCATTCGGCGGTACGATCTCGTCGTCGTGGCACCCGAACTGACGCCGTCCAGCCTCGTCGGCAGTCGATAGCGCCATCACAGGTCAAATGTCGGCGATCCCGCAAGCGAAGAGCAAGCGGGATGGCTGGCCGTTTCCATCAGGATGTAGTGTGAGAACGCGAGCATCAGCCCTCGCTCAACGACCGCGCGATATCTCGGAAACGTGCGACCAATGGGTTCGCGTCGTTCCTTCTGTAGGCGATAAGAAGCTCGGTGCGGCGGGCTGTTTCAGCGATCGGGATCGAAGCGACCCCTTGGGGACAGGCACGAGCTGCCAGTGCCGGCGCTATCGTTACGCCCAATCCACCCTCGACCAATCCCACGACCGAGAGCCAGGCACTGGCCTCCTGGACGATGACGGGTGAGAAGCCGGCATCGGAGCACAGGCCGATGATGGTGTCGTACAGTCCCTGCGCCCCATTGCGCGGAAACAGGATGAAATCGTCGCCCGCGAGGTCGCCGATCGAAATACTTTTACAGTCAGCCAGAAGATGGGACTCGGGCACTACCGCCACGAAACTGTCGCGATAGACCGTCTCGACCATGATACCGGAAGCCGAAAACGGCCCGCGCACGATCGCGGCATCGAGCGCGCCAGCTCGTAGAGCGGAAGCGATATCGATGCCGTCCCGGTCGTCGATCTGCAACGCCACGTCAGGCAAGGCCGAGCGGATCTGGCGGACGATCATCGGCAACACGCCAACCGCGGACGATGCCGAGAATCCGATCCGCAGCGTACCGGCGTAGCCGTTCGCCGTCCTCCGGACCGCATCTACGACGAGCTCGCGCCGGGCGATCAACTCGCGTGCTTCGGCAAGCAACGTCACACCCGCCGGCGTCAGCACCACGCGACGGCTTGTGCGGTGGAGCAGAGCGACGCCAAGCTCACGTTCGATCCGCTGAATTTGCTGGCTGAAAGGAGGCTGCGACATGCCTGACCTGGCCGCAGCACGTCCGAAATGAAGCTCTTCCGCGACCGCCACGAACAACTCCAACTGGCGTAGGTCGATCATGATCGCTTTCGTCTCAATCTGGCGGCAACGATATATTGGTATCGCATCTATGGGGAGAGGTAGAAGCGGCCATGACCCGCTTGCTCTGCCTCGCTCTCGCCATATCGCTCGGTGCCTCCGGCATCGCACGCGCGCAATCGCACGACGACGTCGCGACCCGGCTCGATCGTGCGGCGCGGGTCGCGGCGTGGCCGCAGGCGATCCGGGACAGTCTCGTTCCGCCCCGGTGGCTGAAGGATGGCGAACGGCTGGTGTTCTGGGACGCGATCGGTCCGATGGCCGGAACCTGGGTAATGGTGGATGCTGTGCGAGGAGAACGCAGACCCATCATCACGCCCGCCGACCTGCGCCGACAGCTCGCGGTGCTGACCGGACAGGACGCGGCGCTACCGTCACAGATGCCGTTCGTGCTGACTTCCGACGAGCGGGGTTTGCTGTTCGACTACGCCGGCGCCGGCTTCCGCCTCGACCTGGCCAATCCGAACGTCCGCCGCATCGACAGGGGCGGGATGGACGAACGGCTCCTGGCAGGCGGGATCGCCTCACCCGGCGGCGATCATATCGTCTCGCAGGAAGGCGATGGCTTCACGGTATCGGACGGGACCGGGCGGCCCGTGATGGGGCGCACCGGGACACCCGATCTGGCGTGGCAACTTCCCGAACGGCCGTGGTCTCCAGACGGACGGCTCGCGGTCTGGCTGATCGACAGCCGCATGGTCCACCACATCCCCGTTGTCGATTACGGCGCCGCGGCCGAGCGGGTAACGATGGTTCCATACGCCAAGGTCGGGACGCCGATCGCGAAGGCACGGCTGCACCTGTTCGACCCGGCCACCGGCGAACTGCGACCGGTTTCGAGCGAGCAGGACGAAGGATATGACTGGCTGGCGGATTGGCGCGACGATGGCTCCGCGCTGGTCCTGCACCTCGCGCGGGACGGCAAGCGGCTCGATCTGCTGTCGATCTCACGCGCCGGGGACGTCCGGCGGCTCGTCCGCGAAGAACGTCGGGACACCAAGGTTGCCGATCTCAATTTCGCCACCGGCGGGTGGCGCATGCAGGTCGTGTCGCTATCGAAAGGGCGCGGCTTCCTGTGGATGTCCGAGCGCGACGGTTGGCGTCACGTCTATCATTACGACGACGCCGGCCACTTGATCGGTCAGGTGACGCGCGGCGCCTTTCCGATCCTGCGGGTCGACCAAGCGAGCGACGACGGCACGTTGCTGGTAACAGCTGCCGATACCACCGCCCCCTATGACGAACGCCTGTATCGGGGTGATTTGAGCGGCGGCGCGCTGCGGCCCGTCTCTACCAGCCCCGGCGTCCATCTCGCGCTCGTCTCGCCGTCGGGACGATATCTGCTCGACAGCCATTCATCATGGACCAGCCCCCGGACGCGCGACCTGATCCACGCCGATGGCAGTGGCCGGACGCGATTGACCGTCGCCGACGCCGGCGCGGTTGCGGCGACCGGCTACACGCCGCCCGAGCCGATCCGTGTTCTTGCCGCCGACGGCGTGACGCCCCTCTACGGGGCTCTGTATCGACCAGCCGGGTTCGATCCGGCGCGGCGCTATCCCGTCGTCGCCTATATCTATGGCGGGCCGTTCGGAACCGTGCTTTCGCGCACCTACACCGGCAACACGATGATGCGCCGCGCGGAGGCGCTGGCCGCAGCCGGCTTCGTCGTCATGGCGATCGACGTGCGCGGCAGCGCAGGACGCAG
>CAJYHD010000524.1 GCA_913773715.1 uncultured Sphingobium sp. | reverse complement strand
GCCAAAGTCCGCACCTTCGGCTCGCGATCATAATATCGGCGTGCAGCGGCGGCGACGAAAGCCTTGTCTAGAGCGGTGACGCCTTCGTCCGGCTCGACGCCGGCCTTGTCGAGTAACGGCTTGGCCGCCTCGCTGTGGCCGATCGCCTTCAAATGTCCGAACGCGTCCATCACGAACTGAACGGCCGCAGCTTCTTTGACGAGCGCTTCGCATCCGCTGTCCGACAGGACGATCGCGACGGCATCGAAGAGTTGGCTTGGAGAGCCGGCAAGCTGACCATCGGCCTTGCGCACAGAACCGTCGCTCAGCGTGGCGCCGCCTACCTTCGGCGCGACGATCACCGCCTTGCCCTTGGCCTTCTTCACCCCCGCGATCACTTTATCGAGTTCTGCCGCATCTGTTCCGTCATGGATGAGGACGGCGACCGCGCGACCTTCCAACGTGTCTTTCATATTCTTATGGATGGAAAGCGCGTCCGAAGGCGGCATATCGACTGGCTCTCTGGCAGCCTTGGCTTTCTCGGGAAGCGGGATGCCGAGGCCTTCCGCGACGCGCCGCGCCAGGTCTTCATCGACGTTGCGCAGATTGGCAACCATGCGCGGCGGCACCTGATCGAGCAGGCCCACCTTTGAAAGTTCAAACACGAATGATGAGGCAATATGCGCCTGCTCACTTTCTGTCTGCGATCGATAGAAGAGCCGCGCCTGACTATAATGATCAGCGAAGCTTTCGGAGCGAACGCGCAGTTTTTCTCCGCTTTCCTCAGGACCCGTCGCCGCATTGGCCGTAGCGAAGCCCGTTGTGGGGCTTTCACGAGGCCCACCTTCCTCACCATGTTCGGCCAGACTGTTCGGCTCGTAGTTGGCACGACCCTTGGGAACCATCGTCTGCATCTTGCCGTCGCGCTGGAAGTTGCCGAAGGGACAGCGAGGCGCATTGATCGGAATTTGGTGGAAATTCGTCGTACCGAGGCGCGAATTCTGCGTATCGAGGTAGGAGAAGAGCCTGCCCTGGAGCAAAGGGTCGTTCGAAAAGTCGATGCCTGGGGGAATATTCGACGGGAGAAACGCGACCTGCTCCGTTTCGGCAAAGAAATTATCGACGTTGCGGTTCAGCGTCAGCGTGCCGATCGTGCGAACCGGCACATCATCTTCAGGTATGAGCTTGGTCGCATCGAGTACGTCATAGGTCTGCGCTTCCGCAAACGCCTGATCGAAAACCTGGATGCCAAGATCCCATTGCGGAAAGTCGCCGGTATCGATCGCCTCGAACAGGTCGCGGCGTTGGTAATCATTATCTCCGGCCTGAAGCTTCAACGCTTCGTCCCAGATCGTCGATTGAAGCCCAAGCCGTGGCTTCCAGTGAAACTTGACAAAGCTCGCTTTGCCTTCAGCGTTGACCAGCTTGAAGGTATGTACGCCGAAACCTTCCATCATGCGAAACGAGCGCGGAAGGGTGCGATCGGACATCGCCCACATCAACATGTGAGTGGTTTCGGGCATCAATGATGCCCAATCCCAGAAGGTGTCATGCGCGCTGCCAGCCTGAGGATAGCCGCGATCGGCTTCCATCTTCACGGCGTGGACGAGATCGGGAAACTTGAGCGCATCTTGGATGAAGAATACCGGGATGTTGTTTCCGACGAGATCCCAATTGCCTTCGCGCGTGTAGAATTTGACGGCAAATCCGCGTACGTCCCGCGGCGTGTCGACCGACCCGGCCCCGCCGGCGACAGTGGAAAAGCGGACGAAGACCTCGGTCTGTTCGCCTTTGGTGAATACCGCAGCCTTGGACAGATCGGAAATATCGTCGGTCGCTTCAAACACGCCATGCGCGCCGCTGCCACGGGCATGAACGATGCGCTCTGGAATGCGCTCATGGTCGAAGTGGAAAATTTTCTCGCGCAGGACAAAGTCTTCGAGCAACGTCGGACCACGCGCGCCGCTCTTTAAAGAATTCTGGTTGTCCGACACCGGAACACCATGGTTGGTGGTCAGTATGGTGGCACCGAGATGTTCGGCCGTCTGGTGGGTTTCCCCGCCAGCAGGCTGGTTGCGATCCGATTTGGTTCCCGGCGACTTGGCCATGGCAATGCCTTCCTTTATTGGCGATGCCCTGCGGCGATCGTCCGCTGATGATAGACCGACGCGTTCATACGCCCGTGACCACAACTCGCGAGGGCGGCAATGGTCCCTTACGTGATGGAATTTCTCTCTTTCCCTCAAATGCAGAACATATCCGTCGCAGCTTTCTCCGTGCTGACGCAATATGGCTTACCGTCAGGCGGCAATGCGGAAGTTAGGCTGTTGGTCGATGGCGATCCAAAAGCCGTGGGCCTGTATCGGGAGGCAGCCAGCCGGCATCATCGCAGCCGCAGACTTCCGCAACATAAGTCGACGGGCGCCTGGCCCACTCTAGCCCAAAGAAAAGCTCTGCGCCGTGAGCGTAGGCTTATTGCCGAGGAAGGCGATCTGTACCGCCGAGCCGGAGCCTGATCCGTCGGCGTCATAGAACAGTCCGCCGGTCGCGACATTGTAGATGATCTTCTGGTCCGCCGTCTGCGCAGACGCACCGGCATAGAAGGCGCTCGACGGCAAGCCGCCGATGGGCATGGTCGCAAAGGCAGTGAACACCGAGCGGGAGAGAACGAACATGTCCTCGCCCGGCGTGAAATCCTTCACCGTATCGCGATCGGCCGAAGTCGTGAGCGAGTCGAACAGGAAGCGATCCGCCCCCGCGCCGCCGGTCAATTCGTCCAGCCCGACGCCGCCGACGAGCAGGTCGTTGCCCGCGCCGCCCTGAAGAAAGTCCTTGCCGTCCTGCCCATAGAGCTGATCGTCGCCATCCATCCCCAAAAGGAAGTCGCCGCCGACACCGCCATAGATGCTGTTGTTGCCGGAATTGCCGGTGATGGTGTTGGCATAGTCGTTTCCGGTCACGTTGATGTTCGCCGTGCCCGTCTGGGTCAGGTTCTCCAGATTGGCTTCCATCGTGAAATCGACGGAGGCGAATGCCTGGTCGTTGCCCTCGCCATAATATTCGACGATGCGATCGCCCAGATTGTCGATGTAGAAGGTGTCGTTGCCGATGCCGCCATACATGGTGTCCGCGCCGCCGCCGCCATCGATGATATCCGCGCCCGCATCGCCATAGATGATGTCGCTGCTGGCGTTGCCGGTCAGCACGTCGTTCCCGGACAGACCATAGATCGTCCACAGGTCATTGGTCGGCGCGGTGAAGACGTTGGCGCCATTGTCGCCCGTGTAAAATTTCGGTTCGGGGAGGTTGTTGAGCGCGATCGTAAAGCTCTGCTCGGTGAAAAGCCCGCCACTGTCGGTCGCGCGCGCGACGATCTGGTGCGAGGTCGCCTTCTCGAAATCGAGCAGAGTTCCGTCCGCCACCTTGATCTGGCCTGTCGCCGCATCGACGCTGAAGCGCCCCCCCGCATTGTTGCTGAGGCTGTAGGTCAGCACGTCGCCGCTATCGACATCCTGCGCACCCAGCGTGCCGACCAGCGTGCCATTCGCCGCATTTTCGTCGACCCGGCCGCCCGTGATCGCCAGCGAGGTCGGCGCATCATTGGCTCCGGTGACGACCAGCGTCACATTGGCGCTCGATTGCACATCCGAACTGTCAGCGACCGTGTAGCGGAAGCTGTCAGTGACGGTCTGCCCGGCCCGCAGCGATTGATACTGCGATCCGGGCGCATAGGTGATCAAGCCATTGCTAAGCGTCAGCGATATGCCACTCGCCGTCGTCGCGGGCAGGGGCTGAAGCGTCAGCGTGTCTCCCGAATCGACATCGACATCATTGGCGAGCAGCGCGTTGACGGCGAAGGTCGATCCATCTTCCGACACGGAGATGGTGTCGTTCGCTGCGACCGGCGTATCGTTGATGTTAGCAACATTGACCGTCACCCGCCCACGTACGCTGACGCCTGCGCTGTCCGTCACGAAATAGGTGAAGAGCGCTGCGCCGCTGAAGTTCGCCGTCGGCGCGAACAGCACATTGCCGTCGCCATCCAGGCTGACCTGCCCACCCGACACTGCCGTCACCCCGGTCAGCGTCAAAGGCAGGCCATCGGCATCAGTATCGTTGGCGAGCAGGGTGGAAGCGAGGATCGTAAGCGGTTGCTCCTCGACACCCGAGACCACGTCGGGGTTGGCTATGACGCGCGGCGGCGCGCCTTGCGGCCCTTTGGGATCGAACATCTTGTATTTGACGCCGGTGCCGAGATTATCGCCGCCCTGCCCGCTATAGTCGGTCCAGATCATGGCGAAGCCGCCATCCTTGCCACCGGCGACCATCGGATCGACCTGCGCGCCCAAGGACTGGGTATTCGCGATGAATTCGCCGCCGATCCGGTTTCCGTCCTGATCGAAGATCTGGCCCTTGACGCCCGCCGTTCCCGCCTCCGACGCTGCTCCGCTATAGTCGGCCCAGCTTACGACCAGATTACCGTCGGCTAGCAACGACAGCGACGGTGCGATCTGCCCGGCCAGCGTCGTGCTGTTCACCAGTCTTTCGCCACCGACCTTGTTTCCATTGATATCGAACAGTTGCAGCTTGATCCCATAATAATCCGCATCGCCGCCCCGTCCGCTCATATCGGCCCAGGCGATAGCGAAACCTCCGGTTGAAGTGCCGATGATCGCTTGCTGCTGCTGATTGCCGTTGGTTTCGGTGTTGACCAGAAACTCGCCGCCGACGCGGTTGCCCGATGCGTCGTACATCTGCGCCTTGACCGAATCCTTGCTGGTATCGCCGCCCTGTTGGCTGGTGTCGTGCCAGCTGATGACGAAACCGCCATTCTGAAGCGAGGCGACCACCGGCGTGTCCTGCACGTTGGCAGTTGCGCTGTTCACCAGAAACTCCGCGCCCACCCTGTTGCCGTTGGCGTCGAACATCTGCGCCTTGACGCTGGTGCCGCTGGCGTCTCCTCCTTGAAGACTGGCGTCCGCCCAGCTGATGACGAAGCCGCCCGAACTCAGCGTCGCGACCGAAGGCGTCCGCTGCGCATTGGCGGTCGCGCTGTTGACGAGGATTTCGCTCCCGATCGCCTGACCCGCCGCATTGAACAGCTGCGCCTTGATGCTCGACACCGAAGCGTCCCCGCCCTGAAGGCTGGAATCGACCCAGCTGACGACGAAGCCGCCGGACGGAAGCGCGGAGACGACGGGATTGTCCTGACTGTTGAGCGTCGCGGAATTGACGAGGAACTCAGTCCCGATCCGCACGCCGTTGGCATCCACCAACTGCCCTTTTATGCCGTAGCTGCTGGCGTCCGCGCCCTGCGCGCTGCCGTCGCCCCAGATCAGAATGTAGCGGCCATCGCTCAGGCTGGCGATGGCGCCTTGTTGCTGGGTACCCGCGATAGCGGTGTTGGCCAGAAACTCCGTGCCGCCTGCAAAGCGCTTCTCGTTCGCTGAGTCGGTTATGTCGAGATTGAAGACCTTGTCGAAGCTGTTGCCGAACGTATCGCTCGCCCGGATGGTAAGCGTGGCGGATGACGACGCTTCGTAATCGAGCGACAGGCTGTCGCGCACCACCAGCTTGTCGCCGATGATCGTGAAGGCGCCACCCGTCGAATCGTCCATGATCTGATAGCTGTAGACGGCATTGATCGATCCCGTTGCCTGAAGGCTGGCGACCGAGGTATTCTCGACCGCTGTTTCGGAAATAACCTGATTGGAGAGCGTCAGGTCGCTGATGACGTCGGGGAC
>CAJYHD010000523.1 GCA_913773715.1 uncultured Sphingobium sp. | reverse complement strand
GCAAGACGGATGGCGCGGTGACGCGGCTGGTGCTGCTCGGCGCACCGATCGGCTGGGCGCTGGGCGCGATCGCCTGCTATTATGTCGCGGGTCTGGTGTGGCCCGTCGCGATCCTCTTTGCGGGCATCCTTGTCGTCACAGGGCCGACCGTCGTGTTGCCGCTGCTGCGTCAGTCCAACGTCGCGGCGCGACCGCGCGCGATCCTCAAATGGGAGGCGATCGTCAACGATCCGGTCGGTGCGCTGCTGGGCGTCGTCACGTACGAATATCTTCGTCGCGTGGGGGAGGGGGGTACGCTCGCCGCCGTGATCCTGTCGCTGATAGCAGCGGCGGTGGTGGCCGGCCTCATCGGCTGGCTGGCGGCGCGCGCCGTGGGCTGGGCCTTCCCGCGCGGACATGTGCCCGAATATCTGAAAGCTCCGGTTTTGTTGGTGGTGGTCATCAGCGTGTTTGTCGCGTCCAACATGATCCAGCAGGAAACGGGGCTGCTGGCGGTAACGGTGATGGGGATCGCGCTCGCCAATATGCGGTTGGATTCGCTGCGCGACATCCATCCGTTCAAGGAGAATGTGACCGTCCTGCTGATTTCGGGCGTGTTCGTGATCCTGTCTGCCTCGCTCGATTTCGACGTGCTGCGCCAATTCGAGTGGCGCTTTGCGGCATTCCTGCTGGCACTGCTGTTCCTGGTCCGGCCTGCGACGGTACTGCTGAGCCTCGCTTTCTCGCCGGTGCCGTGGAACGAGCGTCTGCTGGTCGCATGGATCGCGCCGCGCGGCATCGTCGCGATCGCGATCTCCGGCCTGTTCGCGTTGCGGCTCGATCGGCTGGGTTATGGCGACGGGTCGATCCTCGTCACCCTTTCCTTCGCCGTGGTGGTGGCGACGATCGTCTTCCACGGCTTTTCGATCAAGCGGGTGGCGCGCTTGCTGAAGGTTACGGGCGCGACCGAGCAGGGGTTGTTGATCGTCGGATCGACGCCGTTCAGCCTTGGCCTTGCCGCACAACTGCGCCAGCTGGAGGTGCCGGTGATGATCGCCGACAATAGCTGGCAACGGCTCGGCCCCGCGCGGCATCAGGGCATTCCGACCTATCATGGCGAGATATTGTCCGAAGCGACCGAGGAGCGACTGGACCTGACGCAGTTTCAGGTGCTGGCGGCGGCGACCGACAATGAAGCTTACAACGCCTTGGTCTGTAACGAGTTCGCGCCGGAACTGGGGCGAGACAATGTGCATCAATTGGGCGACGCGAGCGACGATGACGATCCGCGCGCGCTGCCGGAATCGCTCCGGGGCCGGGCGCTGTTCGCGTCCGGCATCGGCGTCGAGGGCATCATGGAGCGGGAGGAACAGGGCTGGTCCTTCCGCAAGACGCGGGTCAGCGAACAGTTCGATCATGAGGCGGCGCTGGATGCCCTGCCCGAAGGCGGCGAGATGCTGTTGTTGAAGCGGAAGGCGGGCGCGCTGCGCTTCTTCACTCATGCCTCGCGGCCGACGGCACAGCCCGGCGACACGATCCTGTCCTATGTGCCGCCAGCACCGAAGAAGCTTAAGGGAGAGGACGCATGAAATCTGTCGCTTTCACTGTCACGCTGACGCTGCTGCTGGCCGGATGCGAGAAACCGACGGCGGATAATGGGGCTGCGTCCGCCAACATGGCGGAAAATGCCTCCGTCAATGTCATGGCAGCGAATGTCGCGGACAATGTGGCGGAAACGCCGCGCTCGATCCTGCGGCCCGAAGTGGTCGAGAAGGAGGAGCCGCCCAGGATCGAGCCAGTGGAGGCCGTTATCGCCTTCGGCGCATCGCCGATGAAGCTGGACGATGCGGCCCGAAAGGCGATCGATGCCGTGATCGACGCGCCCGCGACCAAGGCGGGCGGGGCGATCACCCTGCGCGGCCACAGCGATTCGCGCGGAAATGACGGCGACAACATGGTCGCCTCGCGCATCCGCACCGAACTGGTGCGCGATTATCTGGTCGAGAAGGGGATCGCGAAGGACCGGATCACGCTGGTCGCTCTGGGTGAGGGGCGACCGATCGCGCCCAATGTCAAGGAAGACGGAAGCGACGATCCCGAAGGCCGCGCGAAGAATCGGCGTGTCGAGATTGTGGTCGTCGCGCCGGCGCAAGCCGAGGCTCCGGCAAAGGATGAAACCGCCAAGCCGTAGAATTTGCCGCCTTGTCGCGATAGGAGCAGCGCCATGACCTCTCCCGTCTGGCATCCTTTCACCCAACATGGCCTCAATGAACCCATCCCGCAGGTGGTGCACGCCGAGGGCGCACTGCTGCATCTGGCGGATGGCGGCACGCTGATCGACGGCATATCCAGTTGGTGGGTAACGACGCACGGGCATTGCCATCCGCGTATCGCGGCTGCGATCGCGGACCAGGCGGGGCGGCTCGATCAACTGATCTTTGCAGGCTACACCCATGAGCCAGCCGAAGCGGTTGCGCGGGGGCTGATCGATCTGGCGCCGAAGGCCGAAGGGCAGCCTGAACTTGCCCATGTCTTCTATTCCGACAGCGGATCGACGGCGGTCGAAGTCGCGCTCAAGATGGCGCTGGGGTTCTGGCACAATCGTGCGCTCGATGGACTGGAAGAGCCACGCAGCCGCATCCTGGTGCTGGAACATAGCTATCATGGCGATACGATCGGGGCGATGTCGATCGGGGAGCGGGGGGTCTATAATGCCGTCTGGACGCCGCTGCTGTTCGATGTCGGCACCATTCCCTTTCCCGCGCCGGGGCGAGAGGCGGACTGTCTCGCCGCGCTGGACGCCGCCTGTGCCGATAGGCCCGCCGCCTTCATCGTCGAGCCATTGATACTGGGGGCGGGAGGAATGCTGCTCTATTCCCCGGACGTGCTGCTGGAGATGGCGGCGATCTGCCGACGCCATGGCGTATTGTTCATCGCGGACGAGGTGATGACGGGATGGGGTCGCACCGGCACCGTCTTTGCGTGTGAACAGGCGGGCGTGGTGCCGGACATCATGGCGGTAGCGAAGGGGATCACGGGCGGCGCGATCCCGCTCGCGGCGACGCTGGCGACCGCGCCCATCTTCGACGCGCATGTGTCGACCGACCGATCGCGGCTCTTCTATCATTCGTCGAGCTATACCGCCAATGCGATCGCCTGCGCGGCGGCGGCGGCGAACATCGCGATCTGGCGCGAGGAAAATGTGCTGGGGCGGATCGCGGCGCTCGGGCAGGGTATCGCCACGCGTCTCGCCGACCTCGCGCGCCATCCTGCGTTCGACAATCCCCGGCGACTCGGCACGATCATGGCGATCGACTTGCGTGCCCCGGATGCAGGCTATCTATCCGATCTCGCGCCCCGGTTGCGCGCCTTTTTCCTGGAACGCGGCCTCTTGCTACGGTCGCTTGGCAATACCATTTACCTGATGCCGCCCTACTGCACGACCGCCGAGCAACTGGATCAGGTCTTCGCCGCTTTGGCACAGGCAGGCGACCATTTCGGCGGCTGAACCTTGGCTTTCATTTTGCACGATTTGGCGCTATGGCGGCGCGATTTTACGAATTCGGGACATTATGGCGAAAGAAGAACTGCTTGAAATGCGCGGACAGGTTGTGGAGCTTCTCCCCAACGCCATGTTCCGCGTCCGGCTTGAGAATGACCATGAAATCCTCGGCCACACCGCAGGCAAGATGCGCAAGAACCGCATCCGCGTGCTGGTGGGCGATGAAGTGCTTGTCGAACTCACCCCCTACGACCTGACCAAGGGTCGGATCACCTACCGTTTCAAATAAGCCGATGATGCGGCTTATATTGGCTTCGGCATCACCCCGGCGGCTATCGCTTCTGGGGCAGATCGGCGTTGTGCCCGATGCGGTCGATCCTGCCGATCTCGACGAAACGCCGCACAAGGGCGAACTCCCCGCCGTCTATGCCGCCCGCATCGCTGCCGAAAAGGGCGTCGCGGTGGCGCAGCGGCATGGCGGCGCACTGGTGCTGTCGGGCGATACCGTCGTTGCGGCGGGGCGGCGCATTCTGCCCAAGACCGAGAGCGAGGCGGAGGCGCGGCAATGCTTGGCGCTCCTGTCAGGGCGGCGGCACCGGGTGCTAAGTGCCATCACGCTGATCGACGGAGAGGGCCGCGCGCGGCATCGCCTGTCCGAGAATATCGTGATCTTCAAGCGTCTAGAGCGCGCCGAGATCGACGCCTATCTGGCGAGCGACGAATGGCGCGGCAAGGCGGGCGGCTATGCGATCCAGGGCAGGGCTGCTGGCCTCATCCGCGCGATCCAGGGCAGTCATAGCGCGATTATGGGACTGCCACTTTACGAAACCCGCACGCTGCTCAAGGCAGCGGGCTACCCATTGGATTAAGCTATGGCTGAGTGGCTTTATGAGGAAGGTATCGGCGAGGCGCGCGCCGCGCTGATCGAAAAGGGCAAGCTGGTCGAGGCGCTGATCGAGCGCGAAGGCGATCATGTCCGCGCAGGCTCAGTTGCGCAGGGGCGGCTCATTCAGACGATCATTCCCCGCAAACGCGGTGTTGTCCGCCTGACTTCTGGCGAAGAGGTGTTGATCGAGCCGATTCCGCCAAAGGTCGCCGAGGGCGCGAATGTGTTGGTCGAAATTTTCCGTGAGGCGATCGCCGAGGAAGGTCGCGACAAACGCGCCAAGGGCCGCATCGCCCAACCCGGCGTGAAGGCGCATCCCGGTCCCAGCCTGCTCCAACGCATCCGCGCAACCGGCACGCCCGTCGTCCCCTGCCCCGCGCATGAGGAAGACCGGCTGGAGGCGCATGGCTGGAGCGAACTGATCGAAGAGGCGATGAGCGGCGAGGTCGGCACCGAAGCCGCCGCGCTGCGCATCTATGTCACGCCTGCGATGTTACTGATCGACGTCGATGGATCGCTGCCACCCGCGCAGCTTGGTCCCAAGGGCGCGAAGCTTGCCGCGCAGACCGTGCGGCGCATGGGGCTGGCCGGGTCGATCGGCATCGACTTGCCGACGATGAACAACAAGGATGAGCGGATGATCGCTGCCGCGCAGATCGACAAATATCTGCCGCTTCCTTTTGAACGGACAGCGGTGAACGGTTTCGGCTTCCTCCAGATCATCCGGCGGCGCGAACGCGCGAACCTGATCGAACTGCTGCGCGAAAATCCGGTCGCGACCACCGCGTTGGCGCTGTTACGCCGAGGGGAGCGGTACGGGGCGGGGGGCGCGGTGACGCTCGCCGCAGCGCCCGCCGTCATCGATCATCTGCACAAGCATCCTGAATGGATCGAGCGATTGGCGCAGCGGCGCGGCGGCGCGATCAGCCTGAAGGCGGGTGCATCGCTGACGTTGGCGGGCGGCCATGTCGCCTAAATCTGCTCGCTGCCCGATCTGCGGCCAGTCCGCAGCGCCCGAAACCCGGCCCTTTTGCAGCACGGCATGTCGGGATCGCGACCTGCTGCAATGGCTGGGCGAAGGTTACCGCGTGCCAGGGCCTCCAGCCGACGGGGCTTCCCAAAAAAACGACGATTATGGGCTGGACAGCGAACGCGATTGACGATTATAGGCACGCCTCCATCCGGCGGACCCTCCCCGGACCTGGCCCGTGCCCGGGTAGCTCAGTTGGTAGAGCATGCGATTGAAAATCGCAGTGTCGGCGGTTCGACTCCGTCCCCGGGCACCATTTGTTCTTTTTCTCTCATCCAGCAGCATCCAGAGACGTCCAAAAAATGGCGGAAAACGTGGGTTTTTGACTAACCCATCGTCCCCGTACGTCCTCGGGGGTACACTGGCAGCCACCGCTCGGTGATGGTATTTTGATGGTATTCCGAAAATACCATCATGGAGATACCATCATGGCGCTCACCGTCACGGCAATAAACGCTGCAAAACCAAGAGATAAGGCCTACAAACTGGCTGATAGTCTGGGGCTGTATCTGCTAGTCGCGCCCTCCGGCGGCCGGCTGTGGCGCATGAACTATCGCTTCCTCGGTCGACAGAAGACCCTCTCCTTCGGAAACTACCCCGACGTGTCTCTTGCAAGAGCGCGCGAGAAGCGAGCGGAGGCCCGGGAGGCGCTGGCCGATGGCCGGGACCCTACCGAAGTGCGCAAGGAGAAGATCCGCGAGCAGCGGGCAAAGGCGGAGGAAACCTTCCAGGCAATCGCCGATGAATGGTTCGGTCGGCTGGAGCTTGAAGGTAGGGCACCCAAGACCCTTCAGAAAATGCGGTGGCTGCTTGATCTGGCATACCCGCTCATCGGAAATCGGCCGATCGCAGATCTTACAGCCCCGGAACTGCTGGAGGCCCTACGCAAGGTAGAAGTGCGTGGCCGGTACGAGACAGCGAATCGCCTCCGTAGTACGTTTGGAACGATCTTCCGCTATGCGATCGTCACAGGCCGCGCCCAACGTGACATCTCGGCGGATCTCCGTGGGGCATTAATTACGCCCAAAACGCAACATCGCGCCGCGATACTCGAACCCAAAGCGCTAGGAGGCCTGTTGCGCGCAGTCGACGCTCACGACGGCCAGCCAGCGGTTAGAATCGCCCTGAAAATGCTCCCGCACATGTTTCCCCGGCCGGGCGAACTCCGGATGGCCGAATGGAAAGAGTTTGATCTGGAGACGGCAGTCTGGACGATCCCAGCCGAGAAGACGAAAATGCGACGTCCCCATAAGGTCCCCCTTACCGATCAGGTTTTGGCAATGATTACCGAACTGGCTCCGATCACCGGTCATGGGAAATTTCTGTTTCCCAGCATCAGGTCTGCCGATCGGCCGATCACTGATAACACGCTTAACGCGGCGCTTCGTCGGCTTGGCTTCGGGAAGGAGGAAGTTTCGGCCCATGGCTTTCGAGCTACCGCCAGCACCCTGCTGAACGAGATGGGTAAGTGGCACCCGGATGCTATTGAGCGCCAACTGGCCCATGTCGAATCCAATGATGTTCGACGTGCCTACGCCCGCGGCACCCATTGGGATGAACGGGTCAGGATGATGCGGCATTGGTCGAACTATCTTGATGGCTTGCAGGGCGGCGGAAAGGTTTTGAAGGCGAATTTCAGGCGAGCATGATGGCGGGTTTTCCGCCTCCCTCTCGCCGCTCGACCGCAATCACTCCGCACTTGGAAGCAGACATTCGAATTAAGACTAGCCTGGGACAAACCTGCCGGTCCCGCCGTCCGGCGCAAATGGCAGGTATTGTGAAGGGTTTCGGGCGCTTGCGTACGAAAGCCTCCAGTGCAGGAACCCGCGGGCCCCACGTGCTGGTCTATGGGTAAAAAGGCTTTGGGATGGTGCTGGCGGGTAAGCGCTGCCGATCCAGAAGTGCCGCTGCTGGTCCGATCAACGTGATTTCGTGCGGCGTCAGATCGCTAGGTGCGTTTGTTTTGCTGGCCGGTGTGCCCTGTGCCCGGCGTAATTCTATGATGGGCATGCACTGGGTCATCGGCCAGGACACCATGGGCGTGACCGTCATGCAAGGTGAGCCATGCCGGATCATGGCGCATGTCTCCGGGCGGGCGGCACTGGCTGCGGCGGGGCGCGCGGTTGATACCAGCGGACGAAGGTTTCGACGATAGTCATATGCCCGCCGCAACATGGGCATGGTGGGCGATGATCGGGCAGATCGTCGGGTTCGGGTTCCTCGATCGGCGCAGCAACGCCCAGCAGCCTGCGGGCGAGCGCCATGGCCTCCTTGTGGGATGAACTGGCGAGTAGGCCGTAATGCCGGATGCGGTGGAAGCCGCGCGGCAGGACGTGGATCAGGAAGCGGCGGATGAACTCGTCGGTCGCCAACGTCATGACCTGCTGGCGTTCAGCACTATCGCGGCGATAATCCTTGTACCGGAATGTCACTCCGGCCTCGTCGAAGCCGATGAGGCGCCTGTTCGAGATGGCAACGCGGTGGGTGTAGCGCGAGAGATAGGCCAGCACTGCCTGCGGCCCGGCGAAGGGTGGCTTGGCATAGACCACCCAGCGCTTCTTCCGGATCGGGGATAGATGCCGCAAGAAGGCCTTGCGTGTCGCCAGGCTCGCCAAGGTGTTGAAGAAGGCCAGCTTCCCAGCGTCGAACAACGCCAGCAAGCGTGTGAGGAACAGCCTGCGGAACAACGCGCCCAGCACGCGCACTGGTAATAGGAAGGCGGGGCGCGACGAGATCCAACGCGTGCCGTCCAGCGCGATACCGCCGCCGGGCACGATCATGTGCACATGCGGGTGGTGAGTCAGTGCCGATCCCCAGGTGTGCAGGACGGCGGTGATGCCGACCCGCGCGCCGAGGTGTTTGGGATTGGCGCCGATGGTCAGTATCGTGTCCGCAGCCGCGCGGAACAGCAGGTCATAGACCACCGCCTTGTTCTGCCAGGCGATGTTGGCGATCTTGGCGGGCACGGTGAAGACGACATGGAAGTAGCCAACCGGCAACAGATCGGCCTCGCGCGCGGCCAGCCAGGTGCGCGCGGCGGCGCCCTGACACTTGGGGCAGTGCCGGTTGCGGCAGGAGTTGTAGGCGATACGCCAGTGCCCGCAGTCGTCGCAGGCCTCGACGTGACCGCCCAGCGCGGCGGTGCGGCAGTTCTCGATCGCCGTCATAACCTTAAGCTGAGCGGGGCTCAGGTGCCCGGCATAGGCGGCGCGATACGCGGGCCCTGCGCTACGGAAGATGTCGGCGACCTCAAGTGAGGTGCGCACCGGTTCAACCGGGAGGGCCCCTGCCTTCCATCACGGCAACGATCTGGTCGAGCGGACTGGCCACCGCCCGCATGGTCTTGCTCGAAACCTGAGTATAGATGCCGGTCGTGTTGATGTTCACGTGTCCCAGCAAGACCTGGATGACACGGATATCGACACCCTGCTCGAGTAGGTGAGTGGCGAACGAATGCCGCAATGTGTGCGGGCTTACCCGCTTGTGGATCTCGGCGCGCTCAGCTGCTTCCTGCACGACGCGATGCAACTGGCGCGCTGAGACCGGATCCGTGCCGTTGCGGCCAGGGAACAGCCAGCCATGCGGCAACATCACTCCGCGCCGCTTGCCTTCGCGCCACCATTGACGAAGCAAATCCAGCAGGTGCGGTGAGAGCATGGCGTTGCGATCCTTGCGTCCCTTGCCCTGCTCGACGCGGATAAGCATCCGGGTGCTATCGATGTCATCGATCTTGAGGTGGGCAACCTGACACGCAGGCCCGCGCCATAGGCAACGCTGAGGGCTGCTTTGTATTTGATGCCTGGCGCAGCCTCGAGCAGCCGCGCTGTCTCCCCAACGCTCAAAACTACCCGCAATTTGGGTGTGAAGCGAACGACGACAAGCCCCAGCGCCATCTCCGGCCGCTTGAGAGTTATACTGAACAGGAAGCGCAGTGCCGATACGGCTCCATTGATTGTTGCCGGACCAACGGCGCGTTCATGCTGATCAATCTGAAAGCGCCGGAGGTCTTCGATCGTAGCCGTATCGGGGGGGCGACCGAGAAACGCGGCAAATGATCGGACGTGCCGGATATAGTCCTTCTGCGTGTGCTCCCCAAATCCACGCATCGTCATGTCCTGCAACATACGCTCGCGCAGAGAATTGTTCGGGGTCGGGGAAGTGATGGCATCCATGGTGAGTTCCTTTCCGTTGAAGGAACTCCACGGTCGCAAGGCGACATCGCCGCTCGCAAAGCCTGAACAATACTACGCTACGTCACCCCAAGCGACCCTCCCGCGGAGCGGGTTCGTGC
>CAJYHD010000522.1 GCA_913773715.1 uncultured Sphingobium sp. | reverse complement strand
TGAGTCGGAGTAATTTTCATTCGGTGGCGCGAAGCATTGCTCGGCGGGACCCGGGTAGGACCCGGTCGTGTAGGAGCCGCTTTTTTTCGGGTATTTGGTGTCTGTATTGGTCCCAGAATTGTTTTTTGTCGCCTGGGTTTTACCATCCTGCTCGCGAGAGTCGTAAGTCGCGACATCTTGTATCCAAGACCGCTTCAACAACATCCCGACATTGACGGAAGACGAGTAAGGTACAAAGCCATAGCGGATATGGCTGCCGTCAGGCTTTACCTGCTGCAACTGCGTATAGAAATTTTTAACCGCAGTTCGAAGGGACTGGAGCTTGCTTTGTGTATCTCCCGGATTGGTATCGTTCATAGACAGCGTCGTATCGAGAACGAACATCACGTCCGTGTTCGGCAACTGCAAATCCGCCGTGCAGTTAGCGGTCAGGCTTTTATTCCCTGCCTGGAATACACCCATGAGCGTCATAGGCATGCTGAGGGTCGCCACACCGCTAACCGCACCTGTGCTTGATGCCGTGTAAGTGATATTGGGATTACCGGCCCCGAACTTGCCATCGGGGAAGTTCATATGAAAGAAGTTGTTGGCGGTGCCCTCGTTACCGCTGGAACCGGTCGTCCACGTAATCCCCGACATCGACTTGCGCCCGGCAAGAGCGCCAGCATCGCAAGCCTGCTGCAACCGCGTCTTGGCGAGGTAGATGCGGCTGATGTCCACGCCGCCGCCGATCAGAGCGATCAGCGGGACGATCGCCGCCGCCGTGATCGCCAGCGTGTTGCCGGCTTTGTCGCGCGCCAGGCGGGTGAGCAGACCCGTCTTGCCTGTCGTCGATGAACCCATGGCTTGCTTACCCCTTACCCGCACTTCGCCATTACCTGGCCGTCATGATCCGCTCCATTATGGCCATTCCGGTTAAGGAACGGATAATCGCTCTTGGTATCGCTTTGGCAGGGTCGCCTCTTGCCGCTAGGGCGGGCGGGCTGTAGCGGCAAAGCGTGACTGAAGACGATCTCTCACCCCTCGCGGGGCTGCTCGCCGCCTATGCCGGACCCGGTGCCGAGCGGCACCGCGCCATCTGGCGCGACGATGCGCGCCTCGCCGATCTTACCCGCACGACGAGCGAGGCGATGATAGGCCAGATGCGGCTTGCGTGGTGGAATGACGTCATCGACGATGCCGCCGAAGCGAAGGGCCGGGGCGAGCCGACCGTCGATGCCCTGCGCGCGACGGGCGCGATCCGCGCGCCCGGCCTTGCCGCCATGCTCGACGGCTGGGAAGCGCTGGTGGTGGAGCCGGAGGTCGGCGCGGCGGAATTGCAGGATTATGCCAGGGGCCGGGGCGGTGGCCTGTTCCGCGCGCTTGCCGGATCGGACGACTTGCCCGACTGGCTGGAGCGGGCAGGGCAGGTCTGGGCGCTCTGGGATTTGTCGGGCCATGTGGGCGATGACGCGCTGGCAGAGGCTGCGCTGACGCTGGCAAGAGAGACCATGCCTGCAAATGCTGGCAAATGGCGGCCGGAATGGAAGCCGCTGCGCATCGCCTACATGCTTGCTCGGCAGGATGTGCTGGTGGGACGGCGCGCGCCGGTCGGCATGCCGCGTGGTCTGGCGCTGCGCGTGTTTCGGATCGCGCTTGTCGGGCGCTGACGGATCGGGATAAGGCTGGCCGGGAAACGGGGGAGTTCTGGCATATGGGGCGATTGCTGATGGGCGGCATGGCGGCGCTGCTGTTGGTCACGGGCGGGCTGTTCTGGTGGCAGGGCCGCGCCAGCCGCGAGCCGTTGCCGCAACTCGCAACCGCGCCACCCCCGCCGCCCGAGATCGAGGCGCTGCCAGAAGGCGACCCCGACGCAGTGGGCGAAGCGCCGCCCATGCCCGCCGAAGCCAGCCCGCAAAGTCGCGAGCAAAAGCGCTTCGCCCGCTACGACCGGAATAAGGACGGCGTCATCACCCGCATCGAAATGATGGGCAGCCGCGCCAAGGCGTTCAAGGCGCTCGACACCAATGGCGACAATCTGTTGTCGTTCGAGGAATGGGCGGTCGCCACGTCCGACAAGTTCTCCAAGGCCGATATCGACAAGGACGGAAAGCTGACGCCAACCGAGTTCGCGACCACTGCGCCAAAGCGGGCGGTGAAGCAGAAGTGCCGATGCTGAAAAGCCGTTGTGTTTTAACTGCCGTGCAGTTCGAGCTTGTCGAGAACGGGAGTTAGAGGTTCTCGACAAGCTCGAACTGAACGGTTTTGTTATCAGGCCACAGCCATCTCGCCGAGCCACGCCCCAAAGGATGCCCGCGCCCGCGCCGTATAGGCTTCTTTGCGGCTCTTTTTCTTCACATCGGACAGCGGCGGGAAGAGGCCGAAGTTAACGTTCATCGGCTGATAATCCGCCGTCTCCACATTGCCTGTCACATGCCCGAGCAGCGCGCCGAGCGCCGTATCGCCGGGCGGTGCGGCAAGCTCATGTCCCAGCAGTTCCGCAGCCGCAAAACGGCCCGCGAGCAGCCCGATCGCCGCGCTTTCGACATAGCCCTCGCACCCCGTCATCTGTCCTGCAAAGCGGATATGCGGCGCGCTCTTCAGCCGAAGCGTGCCGTCGAGCAGCTTGGGGCTTTGGATGAACGTGTTGCGATGCAGACCGCCCAGCCGCGCGAACTCGGCATTTTCCAATCCGGGGATCGTGCGGAACAATTCCACCTGCGCGCCATGCTTCAGCTTGGTCTGGAAACCGACCATGTTCCACAATGTCCCGCTCGCATTGTCCTGCCGCAACTGGACCACGGCATAGGGCCAGCGTCCGGTCTTTGGATTGTCCAGCCCCATCGGCTTCATCGGTCCGTGGCGCAGCGTTTCCGGCCCGCGCGACGCCATCACCTCGATCGGCATGCAGCCTTCGAAATAGGGGGTGTTCTTCTCCCACTCCTTGAACTCGGTCTTCTCACCGTCGAGAAGTCCCTGAACGAAGGCCTCATATTGCTCACGGTTCATCGGGCAGTTGATGTACTCCTTGCCCTCACCGCCGCCGGGGCCGATCTTGTCCCAGCGGTTCGCCATCCAGCATTGATCCATGTCGATGCTGTCGAAGTGGATCACCGGCGCGATCGCGTCAAAGAAGGCGAGATGCTCCATGCCCGCTGCCTGTCCTATCGCGGCGGCGAGCGCTGGTGCGGTCAGCGGCCCGGTGGCGACGATCGTCATGCCCTCGCTCGGCAGCGTGTCGATCCGCTCGCGAACCAGCTCGATATTGGGATGCTCCGACAGCGTGCGCGTGACGCCATCGGAAAAGACATGGCGGTCGACCGCGAGGGCCGACCCGGCAGGCACCTTGGCGGGTTCCGCCTGCGCCATGATGAGCGAACCCAGCCGCCGCATTTCCTGATGCAGCAGGCCAACGGCATTCTTGTCTGCATCATCGGACCGGAAGCTGTTGGAGCAGACGAGTTCCGCCAGCCCCTCGGTCTGGTGCGCCGGGGTCATGTCGCCCGCGCCGCGCATTTCCGACAGGCGGACCTTGATCCCGGCCTGCGCCAATTGCCAAGCGGCTTCCGATCCGGCCAGACCGCCGCCGATGATATGAACCTGATGCTGCGTCACTCTACCGCCTTAACTTCGCACATTTCCCGAGAAATGCGACATTTTGTGTCGCCCTTGGGACATCTTCATAAAGGAGGCAAGCAGTATAGGACGGAGCGGCGTCATAGGACAGGTCAGGCGAGCGAAACGGGCGCAGCCTCATCGGCGACTGGGCCATAATAGGCTGCCTCGTCCAATATCCCCTCGCGCTTGGCGACGATGACGCCGACCAGCACCTGACCCGCTACGTTGACGGCCGTGCGGCCCATGTCGAGGATCGGATCGATTGCAAGCAGCAGGCCGACACCCTCCAGCGGAAGCCCAAGCGTGGAAAGGGTCAGCGTCAGCATGACCACGGCACCTGTCAGCCCCGCCGTTGCCGCCGACCCGATCACGGACACGAAGGCAATGAGCAGATAGTCGATTGCATGCAGCGGAATGCCATAAAAACCCGCAACGAAGATCGCTGCCAGCGCCGGATAGATCGACGCGCAACCATCCATTTTGGTGGTCGAAGCAAGCGGAATGGCGAAGGCGGCATAGCCCTTGTCCACGCCGAGCCGCTCGGTCACGGTTTCGGTGACCGGCAGCGTGCCGACTGACGATCGCGACACGAAACCCAACTGGATCGCGGGCCAGGCCTTCGCGAAGAAGGGTAGGGGCTTGAGGCCATTCAACGCCAGCAGCGTCGGATAGACGACCAGCAGCACCAGCGCGAGGCCGAGATAGATCGCGCCGGTAAAAGCGCCCAGCCGCGCGAGCGCGTCCCAGCCATAGGTAGCGACCGCCGTGCCGATCAGCGCCGCCGACCCGATCGGCGTCAGGCGAATGACCCAGCCGAGGATCGCGCGCACCACCGCCAGCAGCGATCGGACGAAGGCGAGGAACGGCTCTGCCTTCTCCCCCACCTTGAGCGTCGCCAGCCCGACGGCAATGGAAATGACCAGCAGTTGCAGGATGTTGAACGAGAGCGACGTGGTAGCTCCACCATCCTCGCCGATCTTCGTGCTGCCCGCTAGCGCGAGGCTGTTGGCAGGCACAAGCCCTTTGAGGAAATCGAGCCAGCCGCCGACTGAGTCCGGTTGATTGGGCGTGAACGCCGCGCCCGACAGGCCGGTGCCCGGCTGGATGACGATGCCGAGGACGAGGCCGATCGTTACCGCGATCAGCGCCGTGATCGCGAACCACAGCAATGTCTGTCCCGCCAAACGCGCTGCATTGTCGAGCGCCCGCAGATTGGCGATCGAC
>CAJYHD010000521.1 GCA_913773715.1 uncultured Sphingobium sp. | reverse complement strand
GGCCGTATCAAGCCTCACCGGATTTCTCGCGATGATCGCCATCGTCGCAAGCTACTTCATCGTCGGCCAAGCAATCTGAAAGTTGAGCAATTAGGCAATTTGTCCACGCCGCCTAGTCAATAGGGCTGAAGAAGGTGTTGGAGCGGTCACGGCCGAAACGATCACCCATTTCCGATGGCTTGCCGAACATTCCTGTCTCCCAATCGGATGCTTTGTCACCCACGCGAAACCAGTCGATCAAGACATGCCTATGCGCGATCCGCCATTGCCCTTCGCGCAATTGAAAGCGATCGAGGTAGCGGCCGGCGGCATGAACGTCCTGATGCTCGCCCTTGCGCTCCTCTTGATGCACTGCCCAAAAGTAACTTTCGCACTTTGCCTGCGAACCGTCGATTCGGATCAGGACGTTGGTTATTTGGTGCTGGGTGACGCGCATCGTTTTGAGGATCGGAATTACCCGCTCGACGAAGTAATAGGCGTTGAGTGGTGGCTTGTCGGGCACGGCATGACTGTCAAGCGCATCTGGCCAGTACACACTGCGTAGCAGATCGGCATCGCATCGGTCGATGCCCCGGCAATAGCGGTAGAGACAATCGCGGATCGCCTCGCGATCGGGCATCTCTTCCAAGACGCGTGCTCGATCAGGCACCGTCAGGAATGGGTCGGGGGCGGTCGTCTGTTCGTTCATGAAGCGAAGCATGGCCTTACGAGGTGGCTCCGGACAATGGCCCAGCACCGACCCTGCATGGCCTTGCCCAACGATCACCTATTTGATGCAGTTGCCTCTCTGCCTTCTCTGGGCCGTCATGCTAATCCTAAGTGAGGAAGAGGAGTTTGGGGTTTATGGGCGATAGCAAAACGGCCGTCATCATCGGTGCCACAGGAACCGTGGGCCGCGGCATCACGCGGGTACTGGCGGGGAGTGGCTGGAAGGTCGTGGCGATTGCTCGTGACATGGCAAAACTGAATGCCCTCGAGAGTGAGGTTCCGGGCATCAAGATCGTGGCAGGAACCGTAGATGGGGACGCGCCCGCAGAGCAGCTGGCGGCACAGGTAAACAGCGTGGCCCCGCAAGTCGATGCGGTCATCACCGCGGTCAACGGCCCCCTCTTCACCACGCGGCTATTGGATTGCGATGCAGAGAAGCTGATGGAGACGATCCAGGGCAATCTCATCACCCATCATTGCGCCGCACGATGGTTGAGCCCGCTTCTTGCACCGGGCGGTCATTATATCGGGATAGGCGGCGGCATGGCCGACTTCACGTTTCCGGGCGTCGGGCCTGTTTCGCTGTCTCAGGCGGCGCAACGCAACATGTTCCGCTTTTTTGCGATGGAGGTTCAGGAGCAGGATATCTCCGTGGTGGAGCTTATGCTGTTCTCGCACATCGTAGATCCGGCTGACGAGGACGGAGCCAATCCTCGCGAGATCAGGGCCGATGAAGTGGGCATCCATATCCGCGCCATACTTGATCGGCCTGAAGACTTTCCCGGCCCCATCTTGGCGCTGAAATCTCGCAAGCAGATCGGCCAGCCCGAGCGCCAGTGAAGGTCGTGCCTATTGAGTTGGATGCCCGGACGATCGAACGCATCTATGCTGGGGCGTTAGCGGATGCGCCTTGGCAGGATGCTGTCGAGATGTTGTGCGAAGGGGATGGACGCGGTAATCGTCGCCCTGGCCTTTCGCACGGTTCGTGAGGGATTGCCGTCGGTGGGCGTCCAATCCTTTTGCGGCCATGGCCGCCGGATGTGGGACGGGTTCTTCGAACGTTACCGAGACGTAGAGACCCTTCCCTATGACCGGATGGAGCCGGGCGTCATCTATCCACTGAATGGGTTTATCCGGACGGGGTCGATTGAATTGGAGCGGCTGCGCGCGGAGCGGCAGCAGCCACTGGGCGGCGGTGAAACCTTTGGGGTTGGCATTGTCGGATCGTGGTCACTCCGTCGCCTATCTGATCTGGGTCATGCCGGCGGAGCGCTCGTTGACGCCCGAGCAGTCCCAATGGGTCGAAGCGGTCGTCGGACCGCTCGCGCGTGCCGTGGGTGGCTACCACCGCATGCGGGTGGCGGAACTGTCCGGGCGGCTAACGGCGGACGCATTGGGGAGGCTGGAGGTTGGCGTGGTGGCGATCGATACGGCGGAAGGGCGCGTCCTTTTCAGCAACGCGATCGCAGCGGACCTGATCACGCAATTCGTCGAGATGGGTATTCATGGTGGACGGCTGGTGATGACCAGGCCCGACCCGGCCGTTCGGCTGGACGCCAGTCAGTCCTCGCCGTAAGCCGCCCAAGTCGCCGGATCGGGAGAAGTCACGATAGGCTTGATGATGGGGCCGGTGGCCGATGGGCGGGACGAGCTGGGCCCCGGCTCCCGCCCCGAACGCGCCATCTACCTGCACGAGGTCTCGCGTTCCGCCCCCGTGCCTGAGCGATTGATCGCAGAGCTGTTCGGCCTTTCCCGGGCCGAGGCGCGATTGGCTTCGTTGCTTTGCACGGGGCTGACATTGCGCGAAGCGGCCGCACGAATGCACATCACCGAAAACAGTGCACGCACCTATTCCAAGCTCGCCTTTTCCAAGCTGGGCGTATCTCGCCAAGCCGAACTGGTGCGGCGCGTGCTGAGCAGCGTGGCGATTTCGGAAGTGTCGGCGCGGACTGACCAGCCCGTGAGAGAGAAGTCCCCATTTGGTAAGTGCGGGGGCATGCTGGACATGATCTTTAAAGGACCAATCGCGAAAGACGATGGCCGAATAAAAACAACGATGGAGAGATGCAGCATGGCGACGCTTGCCGAAGAAACGAACACCGGCGCAGCTTCACTTATGCCGACCCGCGATTATCTGCTGAAAGGTGTCGAGAGCATTGGATTGATCGATGCGTTCACGATGCCCTCGGAGGAACTGGAGCCATTGCAACTGCGCGCCGCGCAGGAAATCTTCTCCGTGCGAAGAAGCCAGATCGCCGTCCTGGATCGGCGCGCGCGTGATGCCGATATCGAGGAAATTCGGACGATCGAAGACATCGTGCCGCTCTTGTTCTCTCATACGACGTACAAAAGCTATCCGATGTCTTTCGTCACCGATGGCCGTTGGGACCGGCTGCTGCGCTGGTTCGGGACATTGGTGACGACGCCGGTCGACGACGTGGACCTTACCGGCGTTCATGACTTCGATAGCTTCATCGCGGCTTTGTGGGCGGCGGGCCATTGTGCTGTCGTCACAAACGGCACGACCGGGAAGGTATCGCTGCTAAACCGCACGCCCAGCGACAACGAGCGCTATCGCGCATTAGTGGGCAGGACCATGGCATGGCCTGATCCCGCAATGCCGACGCACGCGCATCGTGTGTTTAAGTTCATGCCGAACGGTGGCCCCCACCTGATGATGATTGCCAGCGCGGCGCAGGAATACTGGTTCGCGCGGCTCGATTCCATTCACGCGCTTTCCGATAAGCCTTTAGAGGTCGGCAGCGTCGTGCGCATGGCGCAGATGCGAACCCGCATTGCCGAAGGTAGCGCCACTCCCGACGAGATTCTGGATTTCGAAGATGAGATGAAGGAAAAGGCAGAGCGCACGACGGCGTGGGCGGCTGAGATGATCGATATTCTGATCGATCTGCGGCATGAACCGATGATCATCGGCGGTCCGTGGCTCCAGATGTGGAACGTGATGCTGCGCGCGCGTGAACGCGGCGTGCAGGATGGAGAATTTCACCCCGACACAATATTGGTCTGCGGCGGCGGAACGAAGAACGCCCCGATCCCGCCGGCCTATTGTGAACAGATTCTCGCCTTCCTGGACCCGGTGCGAACCAACCAGGGGTACGGTATGTCAGAGATGTCCTAGCATTAACCGATGTGTGAAGCCGGAAACTATCACGTCAATCTCTGGACGATCCCGATGCTGCTGGATGAGACTGGGGAGAGCCTGCTTCTGCGCGAGGGGGTCCAAACCGGCCGCTTCGCCTTCCTGGACATGGGCTTCAACGGCCGCTGGGGCGGCTTGATCACGGGTGACAGGGTGACGATGGCTTTTTGCCAGACTTGCGGATGCGGACGCAAGGGCGCCGTGATGCTGCCTGATATCATGCGCTTCGCCGCATTGGGCGAAGAGGACAAAATCGGCTGTGCCGGAACAATTGACGGCTATATCCGCGGTGCGCTGGCACAGTGAACCAGTCCGTCAATACTTATCGCTTGTTCCGCTCCGGCAAGAAGCACTGAGCGATGTTCGGTAGGGGCGGCGGTCACGCCGCGTTTTTGAGCGCGCTATTCTCGCTGGAAGGGCAGGTGGCCCTGGTGACCGGCGCGGCGCGCGGGTTGGGCTTGGAGATGGCGCGTGCGCTAGCAGCAGCCGGGGCGACGGTGCTTCTGGGCGGTCGCGATCCCACGCGGCTGGA
>CAJYHD010000520.1 GCA_913773715.1 uncultured Sphingobium sp. | reverse complement strand
TGCGCGGGTTGCGCGCTGAGACGGCCGACACGGCGTCGATCGATTTCGGCTATACCCGCGGGCCGATCGAGGCGAGCCTGACGCTGTTCGGATCGAACATCGACCATGCCGTCCAGCTTCGCGACGTGAACGCCACCCGCGCCGAGCTGGTCAACGCCGATGGCGTGACCCGCACGCGCGGGGCCGAGCTGCTGCTGCGCTATCGTTTAAACGCTGTCACCTTCACCGGCAGCTATGTCCACACCGACGCCCGCGATCCGAACCCGGACGGCATCGGCCGGCGTGCCGTTCCGCTCACCCCGCGCAACACCGCCGGACTGACGGCGGTGTGGGAGAAGCACGGTCGGGGCCGGGTCGGGCTGGAGGCCTATTACACCGGCCGCCAGGAGCTGGAGGATAATCCCTATCGCACCCGCAGCCGTCCTTACGTCGAGCTGGGCGCGATGGGCGAGCTGGTGCTGGGCAAGGTCAGCCTGTTCGTCAACGCCGAGAACCTGCTGAACTTCCGCCAGACCCGCTACGATCCGCTGCTGCTGCCCCGGCGCGCGCCGGACGGGGCGTGGACGGTCGATGCTTGGGGGCCGCTGGACGGCCGCACCATCAACGGCGGCGTCCGTTTTCGATTTGGCGCGGAGTGAGCCAGCTCGGCACGGGCCTTGCCGATAATCTGCCAGCCCCCGGAGACGCCGAGGCCGGCAAGGATCGCGGCGACAGCGATATCCGGCCAGCCGTTGCCCGTGCCGAATACGCCGAACGCCGCGGCCACCACGGCGATGTTTCCGATCGCGTCGTTGCGCGAGCATATCCAGACCGACTGCCGGTTCACGTCGCCGCCGCGATGCCGCCAGAGCAGGGCGGCGCAGACGAAATTGGCGATCAGTGCCGTTATGCCGACGATCCCCATCGTCTCCGCCCCCGGTAACGTGCCCGTCGCGGCCATCCAGACGGTATAGGCCAGCACCCAAAGGGCGAGCAGGAGAAGGGAGACGCCTTTCGCAAGCGCGGCACGGGTGCGCCAGCGCAGCGCCATGCCCGCGACGCCGAGGCTGATCGCATAATTCGCGGTGTCGCCCAGAAAGTCGAGTGCGTCCGCCTTGAGCGAGGCGGAGTGCGCCGCCACGCCGGCGACAATCTCGACCCCGAACATGCCCGCGTTGATGGCAAGCGCCACCCACAGAACGCGCCGCCATGCCCGATCGTCGTCACCATCCGATGGAGCGGCACAGCCGCCGCAGCATCCTCCTGCCATGTCGTCACCTCTTGAAGCCGGGCACGACACCCCATCTAATGTCTGTAGCAGCTACAGGGTCAAGCTTATGCCACTGACGATCGGCGATCTTGGAAAAGCGACCAACACCAAGGTCGAGACGGTTCGTTACTATGAGCGCATCGGCCTGTTGCCGAAGCCTGCCCGTAGCAGCGGCAATTACCGCACCTATGGCACCGCCGAGCTGGGTCGGCTGTCCTTCATCCGGCGGGCGCGCGACCTCGGTTTCTCGCTCGACCAGGTGCGCGCTCTGCTGGGCCTGTCGGATGACCGGACGTGTGATTGCGCCGGCATCGACCGTATCGCCAACGAGCATCTGCGCGAGGTGGACCGCAAGCTCGCCGACCTGACCGCGCTTCGGCGCGAGCTGAAAGCGGTGATCGATTCCTGCGACGGGGGCACCGTTGCCGAATGCCGGATCATTGAAGCCCTTGGGCCATCGCCGCTGGATGCTGAAGGTGTCAGAACCGTTCGGTTATGACACCGCATGGTGGCACGTGCGGGGATTACCCTCTCATCAGCTGCGTAGCGGTTGCATCTCTCGTATGAGATCGATCAGCAAGCGCAGGCCGGTCGGAAGGTGCCGGCGTCCGGAGTAGTAGACGTGGAAGCCGCTGCCTGCGCTCGCCCAATCCTCCAAGACAGGCTGCAAGGCTCCGCTATCCAGATGCGGGGCGAGAGCAGCCTGTGTCGCATAAACGATACCGGCACCGCATAGTCCGAACGCCACGGCAGCGTGACTGCCATCGACCGTCAGCGGGCCGGGCGTTGCAACAGCGCATTCGTTGCCGTCACGCTCGAACTCCCATTGATACATCTGATCGTTCCCCAAGCGGATGCCGACGCATCGATGGTTTTTCAGATCTTGCGGATCGCTCGGTATGCCGAACCGGGCGAGATATGTCGGTGTCGCAGCCGCGATCCAGCGTAAGTCGGGAGACAGCCGTTGCGCGATCATGTCCTCGGGCACTGTGCCGCCATAACGAATGCCGGCATCGAAGCCGCTGCCGACAACATCGATCATGCGATTGGTAACGCTGATGTCGATCGCGACATCCGGGTAACGATCGACGAAGATCGGCATGACCGGCTTGAGCAGCAGTTCGACCGCATCCTCCAGAACATTAATCCGGACGCGGCCGGCCGGCGTGTCGCGATAGCGTTCGAGGTTGTCGCTCGCCGCTGCGATGGCCTGCATGGGATCCTCGATAAGTGCCCGAAGCTCCTCACCCGCTGCGGTCAGCGTCACGCTGCGAGTGGTCCTGTTCAATAATCGAACGCCGCGCCGTCCCTCCAGCGCGGTGATCGCGTGGCTCAGCGCCGAAGTGGTGACGCCCATCGAGGTGGCGGCACCCCGGAAGCTGCCATGCTTGGCGATTGCCAGGAAATAGGCGAAGTCAGCGAGGTCTGCTCGGCTCGGTTGCATGGCAACCTTCTAGCCCATTGTTGAGCAATGTTCATCGTCTCGTTGCCGGCCGGGCCGGTAATGCGAGCACCTTCAGCACCCTAAATTACATTCCGAAGGGATCGTCATCGTGACGATCGGATGATCGGAAGGGCGGCAACCATGATGAGGATCAGCATGTGCCTCGCCACGCTGCTGCTGCCCGTGGGCGCGCAGGCGCAACAAGGAGCGACAGGCATGAGCATCGAGCGCAAAGCGCATATGAAGACCGTGTATGGTCCCGCCGAGAATTTTACCGGCAAGGCTACCATCACCGGGCAGTTCCAGCGCGAGGCACCGTCACGGGTTTCCGGCGCCATCGTCCACTTCGAGCCAGGTGCGCGCACCGCCTGGCACACCCATCCTGCCGGCCAGACGCTGATCGTCACCGAAGGCGTAGGCTGGACGCAGATCGCGGGTGGACCGAAGCTGGAGTTCCACGCCGGCGACATCCTGTGGTGCCCCGCCGAACACAAGCACTGGCACGGCGCGACCCAGCATGAAGCCATGACCCATGTCGCCATCCAGGAAGCGGTCAACGGCACGCCCGTGACCTGGATGGAGAAGGTGACGGACGAGGAATATCTCGCGCCGCTCGGCACGGAGTGAAGCCATGCCGCACGTCATCGTGAAGCTCTGGCCCGGCAAGTCCGACGACCAGAAGCGGCGTCTGACCGAAACCATCACGAGCGGGGTCATCGAGACGCTCGGGTATGGCGAGGACGCGGTATCGGTCAGGTTCGAGGAGGTCGCTCCCGCCGATTGGACGGCCAAGGTGTACGAGCCCGACATCGCCGGAAAGTGGACCACCCTCACCAAGCAG
>CAJYHD010000519.1 GCA_913773715.1 uncultured Sphingobium sp. | reverse complement strand
GCTTCTCCAGCACCTGCGAGCGGGCGAAATAATCATCTGTCCCGTCACTGAAGATCAGCGTGACGACCGACAGACCGGTGATCGAAACGGATCGGATATCGTTGACACCCGGCGTTCCCGCCAGCGCACGCTCGATCGGCAGGGAGATGGATCGCTCGATCTCTTCGGGCGCCTGACCTGCCTGCTGGCTGATGACGACGACCTGCACATCCTGCACGTCGGGAAAGGCCTCGATCGGCAGCGTGGTCACCGCTCGCCCGCCTACGATGACGAGCGCGATGACCATGACGATCACGAACATGCGCTTTTCTACGACGAAGCGCGCCAGTCTTTCGAGCATGGCGATCAGTCCCCGGAAAGCTGGGCGTTCAGGAGCAGCGCGCCTTCGCCGACGATGCGGTCGCCGTTTTTGAGTCCCGCAGTGACATAGCTGAACCCGTCGCCGCGCTCGCCGACCTCGACAGGAATACGGCGGAACTTGCCAGGCCCTTCGACGCGGAACACATAATTCTTCATGCCGGATTCGAACAGGGCGGCATTGGGAATCCGAATGGCGCGCCGCCCATCGTCAGTGACCAGCCGCGCGCGCGCGAACATTTCGGGCTTCAACGCCAGATCGGGATTGGCGGCCTCCGCGCGCACCTGCACACGGCGCGTTCCCGGATCGACGGCAAGCCCGATCTGGGTGATCTTCGCACTAAACTTGCGATCGGGATAGGCTGGCACATTGAACTCGATCCGTTCGCCTACTCTGGCGCGTCCTACCGAATCCTCAGGCACATCGACATAGAGCCACAGGCGTCGCGGGTCCGTTACCGTGTAGAGCGGCGATTGCCCCGCTGCGACCTGTTGCCCCGGATTGATCTGCCGGTCGATCACATAGCCGCTGACCGAGCTGGTCAAGGCCAGCGTGTCGCCTCTACCACCGCCCAGGTTGCGCAGACGAAGCCGTGCGCGTTCCAGCTCTGCCGACGATCCCGCCGCATCGGCCTCCGCCGATTCGACATCCCGGCGGGAAATAGCACCACCGGTAAAGAGCATGCGTGACCGGCTCATCTCGCGCGCTTTCTGGTTCTGCTGGGCTTGCGCGGTCAGCAGGTCCGCGCGTGCCTGACCCAGATCGGGGGCATCCAGATAGGCAAGCGCCTGACCGGCCTTGACCGGCTGACCAATATCAGCCGACACCTGCGTCACGCGGCCTGCAACCGGCGCACCGACGCGGCTGGTCGCAGACTCATCGACGCTCAGCCGCGCGTTGAGGTCGGTCGATACCGGCAGCGGACCCGCCTGCGCCGTCACCGTCTGAATGGAGTCCAGCTCTGCAGAACCTGGCGCATAGCTGATCATATCGGGTGATTTCTTTGGTGCGGGGGGTGGCGGAGTGTCGGCATCCCCGCATCCGCTAAGGATGGCGAGAAGCGCGAGCGATGCCACGCCTAGCGATAGAGCGGTCCTGTTCATCACTGCGCGCTCCCCATGGTTTCCGCTGCACGCAGTCGTGCGATGGCGTCAGCCTGGTTCGATCGCGCATCGATCGCCCCCAATTCTACCGCGCGCAGCGAGCGGCGGGCATCGAGCAACTCGATCAAGGATGTGGCCCCATTCTTATAAGCAAATTCCGCGACGCCCGCCGCCTTGCGCGCGGCAGGCAACTGGATGTCTTCAATTTCCTGACGGCGCTGGCTGGCCTCGGCGAGAGCCTGCCGCGCGATCATGATGTCGGCGGTGGCGACGGACAGCGCCTTGCGCTCCTCCGCTTCCGCCCGCGCCAACGCGACGCCAGCCGCATCGACCTCTCCACGATAGCGGTTGCGTACCGGGATCGGCACGGAAACGCCGACGCCCACGCTGTTTCCCACGCCAACGTCTCCGTTGGCGCGCTCATATTGCACGCCGACCGTGACGTCGGGATAGCGCAGCGCATGGGCGCCCATCAGGTCGCGGCGGGCTGCTTCCACCCGAGCATGCGCAGCCAGGACCTCGGGGCGCTGCATGGCGATCGCATCGGGACTGTCGACGCTGGTAGTAGCGGCAACCGGCCAATCGCCCGACGTTGCCAAGGTGAGCGACTCCACTTCCTTGCCGATCAGGGTGCCGAGCGCCAGTTGGGCTGCATGCTGATCGGTGATGCTTTGCATCAGGTCGGATTGCGCGCGAGACGCTTCCACGCTCTGGCGGGCCAAGTCGCCGCTCGACAGCGCACCCGCTTGGCGCTGCGTATTCGCGATCCGCACATTTTCGGAATAGCTTTGCGCGATGGACTGGAGCGCCGCGACCTTGTCTTCCGCTGCCTTGAGGTTGAAATAGGCGTCGAACACGGCCTCACGCATGTCCCGGCGCGCGCCGGCGAGGTCGCCCTGCGCCGCGTCGATCAGGGCGGCTGCCGATCCGATTCTCGCCCGCCGCTTGCCGCCGCGCTCAAGCGGCAGATCGACCCGCGCCACGGTGTCGACCAACTGGTTGTAGGGAATGGCCCCGATCTGGGAGGGGCGGATTTGCAACGCGTTTACGCTCAGCACCGGGTTGGGCGCCGTATCGGCAATTTTCAGATTGGCCTGCGCCGTCTTCAACGCCAGTCGGGCGCGCAGGACATCGATGTTCGCATCCTCCGCCAAAGTGATCGCGCTATCAAGACTGATCGGGGACTTGCCGCCAGCCGCTTGCGCAAGAACAGGTCCCGGAATTAGCAGCAAAGCGCAAAGTCCGACGCCGAACCCGACGTTTTGCCGACGTCGCCTAACAACACGCATAAGCATATAAGCCGCTTATTCCCCTGATGACCGGCTTACCCAGAATATTTACTGAGTACTATAATAAAAAGCCTTGTTGAACCTGATGTGACAAAAGTCTCATCCGATTTCAACTTTGATCGGAGGGTGGGGGATTAATTCGCCGTAACTTTCCGGTTATCTTTATTTTGCAAGGCGATGGCTCGGTGATGCACTTGCTTCATGTGCCGGGGGTTGGGCTGCCAACCCCCGGTATGTAGGTCACGGCATCAGTACGGTGTCGATCACATGGATCACGCCGTTCGACTGCATCACGTTGGGGATGGTGATCTTGGCCTTGCCGCCCTTGGCGTCGGTCAGCCACCAGCCGCCCGCCTTGTCCTTCCATGCGGTCAGCGTTTCACCTTCGACCGTCGTCAGCTTCGCCTTGCCGCCACCGGCCTTGGCCTTGGCGGCGATGTCCATCGCGGTCAGACGGCCCGGAACGACGTGATAGGTCAGCACCTTGGTTAAGGTTGCCTTGTTCTCAGGCTTCAGCAGCGTATCGACGGTGCCCGCGGGCAGCTTGGCGAAGGCGGCGTTGGTCGGCGCGAAGACGGTGTAGGGACCGGCACCCTTCAGCGTATCGACCAGGCCAGCCGCCTTGACCGCAGCGACCAGCGTAGTGTGATCCTTTGAGTTGACGGCATTATCGACGATGTCCTTGGTCGGATACATGGCCGCGCCGCCGACCATCGGGTTCTTTGCCTGAACGGAGGTCGCCCCGCCGAGGAAGAGCGTGGTGGCAAGGGCCATTGCGAGTGTCCGGGAATATGCCTTCATGTCGAGCATCCTTCATCTGACATTCCGTTTCGTGGAATGCGGATGAGATACGGAGCCGCTTATGTCCCGGATGCAGCCGCGATCTAGAGGACCGTAATTTTTCCCGTCAGGATAGGCGGAGCGTTTGGCGCCCTGTGCGGCGCGGTCGCAGCATCCTCCAGCGTGATCGCCAGAGTTACGCCGCCGGTCAGATAGCGGCGCAACGCGCCATCGACCGCAAGCTCGCGACCATTAGCCCGTATGATGCCCAGCGAACGCGGCACCCCGTCGCCCGGGATCACCCAAAGCTCGGGGCTTTTGCCTGCCGTTTCGAGTGACGTTGGACTGAGGCGCAACATGCCTTTCGCCGGATCATAGGCGATCGCCATCGTGTCCGCGTTCTGCGCACTCGCCAGTTGCGACACCGCGACAGGACCGGGGGCGGGACGGGGCGCATCAGACGGGCGCATCACGATCATCAATGCAAGGCTGGCGGCGATCGCGCCGGACAGCAGCGCGCCTGCCCGCCATCTGCGGAGGCTACGGGCGACCGAAATCTCGCCACCGCCGGCGATCCGCGCCTCGACCGCACGCCATACCGCGCCGGAAGGCGCAACCTCGGCAGTATCGCTTAGCAAAGGCGACAGCCGCAACTTCCACGCCTCGACCTCGGCGGCAAAGGCAGGGTTGGACAGGCACAGGCGCAGCGCCTTGGCCCGCTCTGCGCCTTCCAGCAAGCCGAGCGCGAGTTCGGCGGCCAGCCCGTCGCGATCGGGGGGTGGCGGTGACTCGTCAACCATCGCCCAGGCACATCTTCAGCTTCTGCATTCCTCGCCGTATCCAGCTCTTGATCGTCCCCAGCGGCGTGCCAGTCTCCTCCGCATATTGCTGATAGGTCATGCCGTCGAGATAGGCCCGGCGAATGGCGGCGGACTGGCCCGGCTCCAACCCGTCGAGACAGGACAGCAGGCGTCGATGCGCCTCGTCCTTCTCCAGCTTGGCGTCGGCCAGCGGGGCTTCATCGGCAACAGCTGTCAATCGATCATCGTCCATCAGCCGTTCGGGATGCGCCCGTCGCCAATCGATCGCGGCATTGTGCGCGATCGTCGCAAGCCAGCTGATCGGGCTCGCCCGCTCGGCGTCGAAAGCCGCGGCGCGGCGCCAGACCTTTACATAGACGTCCTGCAATATGT
>CAJYHD010000518.1 GCA_913773715.1 uncultured Sphingobium sp. | reverse complement strand
GAAGCCTCACCTCCTGGCCAGGACGGACGAAGCCGATGGCCTTGCTCGGAACGTAGATGTCTGCCCGCAAGGCCGTTCCGATTGGCACGATCACCATGAGGCGAACCGTCGCCAGCGCGGTTCCCCTCATGGTGATCGTGCCAATCGGAACGGCCTTGCGGGCAGACATCTACGTTCCGAGCAAGGCCATCGGCTTCGTCCGTCCTGGCCAGGAGGTGAGGCTTCTCTACGATGCATTCCCCTACCAGCGCTTTGGCAGCTTCACTGCCCACGTGCAGACTATATCGCAGGTTGCCATGGCTGGCGGCGAAACTGACGCACCATTTCGAATAGAGGAGCCAGTCTATCGCGTGACAGCGGCCCCAGATCGCCAGCAAATCCAAGCTTATGGAAAGCCCGTTTCATTGCAGCCTGGGATGACGCTCGACGCCAATATGATCCTTGATCGACAGACATTCATGGATTGGCTGCTCGATCCCCTCCGCGCCGTTGCGAATAGGAATTAGCCATTCTCGGTCATCTTAACCTCACTGGCGTGCATCAAACGCCGCTCATTCTTCAAGCTGAGGCGAGTGAATGTGGCCTCGCGTGCTTGGCCATGGTCGCTGGTTACCATGGATTGGAGGTTGACCTGATCACATTAAGGCGTCGATTTCAAACGACGCTGAAAGGCGTGACCCTCAGGCAATTGATGGCCATATCCGAAGATCTTGGCTTCTCCGCACGTCCCCTACGTGGTGATATCGCAGATATTGGCCATGCGACGCTGCCAGCGATACTTCATTGGAACCTCAGCCACTTCGTTGTTGTGACTCGGGTCTCAAGCGGATTCCGGGGAAAGCGCTATCACATTCACGACCCGGCCACCGGAGTCCGCGTTATCGGTGAGGAGGAACTCTCGAGAGGTTTCACCGGCGTGTTTCTCGAGCTGATTAAATCTGAAAAATTCACGCCCCATAGTGAGCGTTCCCGGCTCAAGATCAATCAGCTTTGGAGCCGGATCGTTGGGTTCTGGCCGAACTTCTGGCAGGTATTCTTCTTGTCGGCAGTGTTGCAGATCCTCGCCCTAGTTGCGCCACTCTTCATGCAATTGGCGATCGACACGGTCCTACCCAGCTTCGATGCAAATCTACTGTTCGTGCTTGCATTAGGCTTCGGTGGCGTCGCCGTTGTGGCACTCGTAACGGACTGGGCCAGATCGCTCGTCTTGGTGAGTCTCGGTACTTCGCTTTCCTACCAGGTTACGGTCAATCTCTTCCGCCATCTTCTTCGATTACCCCTGCCATGGTTTGAGCGCCGCCACGTCGGTGACATCATATCGCGGTTCGGTTCCACAAAGCCGATCTCCGATCTACTCAGCCAAGGGCTAATCGCCTCTCTCATCGATGGCTTAATGGCAATTTTGACGTTTGCGCTGATGTTCGTGTATTCCCCTGCCCTCTCCTTTCTGGCTTTGGCCGCGCTCGCGCTCATCACTTGTCTTCGTTTTGGATTTTTCAGCGCTCTGCGACATGCAAATGTCAGTATGATCGCGGCGAATGCAAAAGAAAGTAGTGTGCTGATCGAAACGCTGCGAGGGGTCGCGACGATCAAAGCCTTTGGTGAAGAAGGAAATCGGCAACGGCTTTGGCAACAGCGAAAGGCTGAAGCGGTCAACGCGGAAATTAAGGCTGGCAGAATAAACGCAGGCTTCACGGCCGGCGAACAATTCGTGAAGGCTATTGAACGTGTTCTTTTCGTATATATTGCTATTCGGTTAGCAATGTTAGGAAAAATATCGATTGGAATGGTTTTTGCTCTTCAGTCCTATCGACAGCAGTTTCTCGATGCCACCAGTCGCCTCATCCAGCAGGCAGTGAATTTTCGCCTTCTAGACATGCACTTGTCTAGAATCGCTGACATCGGCTTGAGTGTCCAAGAAAGGACAGGCTCGGTGTTCGTCGCCGACGAGCATGCTGCCACTCCCGCGAAGATCGAACTACGCGACGTGCGCTTCCGCTACGGGCCGAATGAATTCGAGGTGCTTCGAGGCGTCAACCTTGAAGTGAGGGCCGGGGGATGCATCGCAATCATTGGCCCCTCGGGAAATGGTAAGACGACACTTATGAAGATCATGATGGGGCTTCTCACGCCCACGTCTGGAGAATTACTGATCGACGATCAGCCGTTATCCGTTTATGGTGTAGCCCGCTGGAGGAGGAAGATCGCTTCGGTTGCCCAGGACGATGCACTGTTCGCTGGCACGCTTTCCGACAACATTTGCATGTTCGACCCAGAGCCGGACGATGATCGGATTCATAAGGCTGCGCAGGCTGCTGGTATCGACGCAGAGATTGCAGGTATGCCGATGCGATATCATACGCCGGTCGGCGATATGGGGTCGGTCCTTTCGGGCGGGCAGAAGCAGCGGGTGATGCTGGCGCGAGCACTTTACCGTCAGCCCACAGCGTTGTTTTTAGACGAAGCCACCGCGCACCTTGATCCGGAAAGCGAAGTCATGGTCGGCGATGCGGTGAAGGAACTGAAATGTAGCCGCATTCTGATCGCGCATCGCGCGCAAACTATTGATCGGGCAGACCACGTTTTTCGGCTGGAACACGGGCAGATATATCAAGTCCGGTAGACCTTCGCTGTCAAGTGAGGGCACGTTGCCGATCCGGCCTGGTATTTGGTGCTGTAGCTTTACGTTGCGGTGTCGGAGGGCGTGTTCGGACTAAGGCGGGCGGGAGAGGAGAGGAAGCCTTCGGCTTGTCGGTCCGGTGATGAGCACCGGGCGACAGAACGGAGGCCCTCAATGCGCACCTCAGCCGCAGCTCTCGAACTCGATTTCACCGAACCCTCAATCACCGCCGCCAAGGCGGTTGCGCACACCATCGCCCGGAACGGCACGCTCCAGCGCGACACGCTGCTGTGGATCATGGAACAGGCTTATGGCGGTTCGTCCGCCGAAGGCCGCTGGTCGATCCGCGATACCTATGACATGCTCGAACTCGCCGAGGTCATGCACCTCGCAACGGCTGATCTCCCTGCCGCGCCCGATGCCTGCCTCGCCGCGCTCGTCGACCTGATCGCACACCTGCCGACGCATAGCGTCCGCAGCGAGGAGCAGATCGCGCTCCAGCAATTCTCCACCCCTGCCCCGATCGCCTATCTCGCCGCCCTGGCTGCGCGGATCACAGCCACCGACCTGGTGCTCGAACCATCGGCCGGCACCGGCCTGCTGGCCGTCTTCGCGCGCCGCGCCGGTGCCCGGCTCGTCCTGAACGAGATCGATCCCCGCCGGGCCGAGATGCTGGAAGCCGCCTTCCCCGGCGTTCCCGTCACACGGCACGATGCCGAACTGATCCACGACCTCCTCGCGCCGGCGATCCGGCCGACCGCGGTGCTCATCAATCCGCCCTTCTCGCGCAGCATCGGTCGCCACGCCGACCCGCTCGCGGCCTTCCGCCATCTCCGCGCCGCGCTGGCACGCCTCTCTGCCGGCGGGCGCTGCGCTGCGATCCTGCCCGACCGTGTCGATACGTCGTGCCGCGCCTGGGCGAAGGCCACGGAGGGGTGCACGCTGACCCTGCATCTCGAGCTGCCGGCGAATGCCTATGCGAAGCATGGCACGAGCCAGACCGTGAAGATCATGGTGCTGGAAAAGGGCCGCGGCGACCAGACCGAGCTGTTGCGATGCGCCACCCTCGGCGACGCCCTTGCTGCGATCGCCGCTGCGACCCCAGCGCCGGTAGCCGCGCCGGCCCCGCGCCCGTCCACATTGCTGGCCCGTCCCGCACCGCGGTCCTCGCTGCTCGGCGGGCTCGCTGGCAGACCGCGCTTGAGCGCGCCGGCGCCGAAAGTCGCCCCGGCACTGGCCCCGAAGCCGATCGACTATTCCGTGTTCGCCGAGCCGCTGCCGACGGGCGAGGCGGTCGGCGTCTATCTCCCCTATCGCCCCAGCCGCATCGCGATCGGCTGCGCCGCGACGCATCCCACCGCGCTGGTGGAATCGATCGCGATGGGGTCGATCACGGCACCGCGGCCCTCCTATGTCCCGACCCTGTCCGCGGCTGTCGTCGACGCGAAGCTGCTGTCCGACGCGCAGCTCGAGACGCTGATCTATGCCGGCGACGCCTTCGAGCGTGACCTTTCCGGCCTGTTCAGCCCCGCGCGGGAGGGCCTCTCGCTCACCCCCGATCCAGAGGGGCGCCGCTATCGCACCGGGTTCTTTCTCGGCGACGGCACCGGCGTCGGCAAGGGGCGGCAGATCGCCAGCATCATCCTCGATCAATGGCTGCGCGGCCGTCGCAAGCATATCTGGATCTCGAAAACCGAGACGTTGCTGGAGGATGCGCGGCGCGACTGGACTGCGGTCGGCGGTTTGGCCCTCGACATCCAGCATCTCAACCAGTGGAAGCTCGGCACCCCGATCGGCGCTGGCGAGGGCATCCTGTTCCTGACCTATGCGACGCTGCGCTCCAATCGCGGTGACAAGGCCACCCGTCTCCAGCAGATCCTCGATTGGCTGGGCAACGATTATGAGGGCATGATCATATTCGACGAGGCGCATGAGATGGCCGGTGTCGCTGGTGGCGAAGGCCGTTTTGGCACCAAGGACGGCTCGGACCAGGGCATCGCCGGCGTGCGGCTCCAGAACCTCCTGCCGCGTGCGCGCGTCCTGTATGTCTCGGCGACCGGGGCCTCCGACGTCAACAATCTGGCCTATGCGACGCGGCTCGGACTCTGGGGGCCGGGCACGGCCTTCGCCGACCGGCGCAGCTTCGTCGACTCCCTTCGCCGTGGCGGGATCGCGGCAATGGAGCTCATCGCCCGCGATCTCAAAATGCAAGGTCTCTACGTCGCCCGGGCGCTCAGCTTCGCGGGTGTCGAATATGACGTCCTCGAACACCAGCTCACCCCCGACCAGATCGAGGTCTATGACGCCTATGCGGACGCCTGGGCGGTCATCCATGCGAACCTGCGTGCGGCGCTCGAGGCGACGCGTGTCACCGACAGCTTCTCCAAGGAAACCTATAATAGCGGCGCCAAGGCAGGCGCGCTGTCGGTCTTCGAATCCACCAAGCAGAGGTTCTTCTGCCAGCTCCTGCTCGGCATGAAGCTGCCCGCGCTGATCCCCGCGATCCGGGCCGACGTCGACCGCGGCGAGAGCGCGGTGATCCAGCTCGTCTCGACCTCCGAGGCGATGCTCGACCGGGCGCTGGCCGCGCTCACGCCGGAGGAGCGCGCGAACCTCGACATCGAACTGTCGCCTCGCGAGTTCCTCATGTCCTACCTGAAGGCCGCCTTCCCGGTGCGGCAGATGAAGACCTTCGTCGACGACAACGGCAAGACGCGCTCCGAACCCTTGTCGGATGCCAATGGGCGCCCGGTATTCAGCCAGGAAGCGCTCGCGATGCGCGACAATCTGATCGAGCAGCTTTGCGCCCTCCCCGTCGTCGGCTCCGCGCTCGACCATATCATCGGGCATTTCGGCACCGACGCCGTGGCCGAGGTGACGGGGCGCAGCCGGCGTATCGTCGTCGATGCCCATGGCCGGCAGCGCGTCGAAAGCCGCTCGTCCCGCACCAATCTCGTCGAAACCGATGCCTTCATGCGCGGCGCGAAGAAGATCCTGATCTTCTCCGATGCCGGCGGGACCGGCCGCAGCTACCATGCGAGCCTGACGTGCGAGAACCGGACGCGCCGCAACCACTATCTGCTCGAACCCGGCTGGCGCGCAGACGCCGCCATCCAGGGGCTTGGCCGTACCCACCGCACGCATCAGGCGAGCGCGCCGCTGTTCCGGCCCGTCTCGACCGACTGCCGGGGCGAACGGCGCTTCATCTCGACCATCGCGCGCCGTCTCGACAGTCTGGGTGCGCTTACCCGCGGCCAGCGGCAGACCGGCGGGCAGGGTCTGTTCGATCCGCGCGACAATCTCGAGAGCGATTATGCCAAGGATTCGCTCGTCCAATGGTTCCGGCTCCTCGCCGACGGCAAGCTGCGCTCGACCTGCCTGGCCGAGTTCCAGCGGCTCACCGGCCTCGAGCTGGAGGGTGAAGGTGGCGGGCTGAAGGAAGACCTGCCGCCCATCCAGCGCTGGCTAAACCGCATCCTGGCACTGCGCATTGCGCTCCAGAACGCGATTTTCGACGAGTATCTCGGCCTGATCGAGGCACGCGTCGAGGCGGCCCGGGAGGCGGGCACGCTCGATCTCGGGGTCGAGAGCATCAATGCCGAGCGCATCACCATCCTCGATCGCACCGTCATCCGGCGCGATGCGACCAGCGGTGCCGAAACCGAAATCCTCCGGCTCGAAACGGAAGAGCGCTACAAGCCGATCGCACTCGAACGTGCCGCGCAGATGCTCGGCGACGATGCCCGTCCGATCGTCAACCGCAAGTCGGGCAAGGCCGCGATCCGGTGCAACACCTATTCGCTGACCGATGACGATGGCGAGATCGTGTATCGCTACGAGCTGATCCGCCCGACCAGAACCGAGCGGATGCGTCAGGACCTCCTCCTTGAAACGATGTGGGAGGAAGCGGACGAGGACGAGTGGGCGGCCTTGTGGGCGGCCGAGGTGGCGGAGATGACCGGCAAGACCCGCACCAGCACGCTCTACCTCGTCACCGGGTTGCTCCTGCCGGTCTGGGACCGCCTCCCCGACGATCATGTCCAGGTCTGGCGCCTCAATACCGACGATGGCCAGTCCCTGCTCGGCCGCATCGTGCCGGCGCCCCTCGTCGCGAAGCTTGCCGATGCCTTCGGGATCGCCGCGACCATCACCGTCTTCGGTGCCGAGACGTCCGCCCATGTCCTGTCCTGCGGTGAAATCGCCACCATCGGTGCGTACCGGCTGAAGCGCAGCCTGGTCGGGGGCCAGCAGCGGCTCGAACTCCTCGACTGGCCGCATACGCGGCTCGCCGAGCTGAAGGCGGCCGGATGCTTCACCGAGATCATCCAGCACAAGACGCGGATGTTCGTGCCCGTCGCGACCGCCGCAGCCGTGATCGACCGCATCGCCGCCTGACCCCCGAAAGGCTCTCTTCCCGCCCCGGCGAGGGAGGGGAGGGAGCCTTCGGCTTGATGAGCTTGGCGGTGCCGGGCTCGCGCGACCGTGAGGTGCGGCGCGCCACACATCAAGGAGTATGACCAATGATCCGGATGGTAAAGGTCAAGAACCTCTCGCTCTCGAAGTCCAATGTCCGTCAGCGGAATCGTGAAGTCGGCCTGGAAGAACTGGCCGAAAGCATTGACCGGAACGGCCTTCTGCAAAACCTGGTGGTCACGCCGCTCAAGAAGGCCGGCACGTTCACCGTGAAGGCGGGTGGTCGGCGCCTGCGCGCGATCCAGCTCCTGATCGACCGCGGCACGCTGCCCGTGGACCACGAGGTCCCTGTGCTCGTCCTCGCCGGGGAGGAGGCCGCATCGGTCGGAGCCAGCCTCGCGGAAAACCGCCAGCGCGCGCCGATGAACCCGGCCGACGATTGCGACGCCTTCCGGACGCTGATCGAGGAGTTCGGCATGACCGTCGAACAGGTCGCGATCCAGCAGGTCGTGTCCGTGCGCTTCGTCGAACAGCGCCTCGCCCTGGCCAACCTCGCCCCTGCAATCTTCGAGGCGCTGGGCGCCGGCGAGATCACGCTGGCTGTCGCCCAGGCTTACGCGGTTCGAGCCGATACCGATCTACAGGCGCGCGTCTTCGAGCAGATGCAGCGGGCCTACCATGGCAACAACCCCGATAATATCCGGCGGGCGATGCTGAACGGCACCGTCAAGGGGAACGACGCCAAGGCCCGCTTCGTCGGGCGCGAGGCGTATCTCGCGGCAGGCGGTCGCATCGCGGGCGACCTGTTCGCGACCGAAGCCGAGGAGAATTGGGTCGACGTCGATGTGCTTGAGGCCTTGGCGACCCAGAAGCTGGAAGCGGCCGCGGCCGAGCTGGCGCAGGACCAGGGTCTCGGCTTCGTCACGCCGATCGCCGCAACCCACGTCCCCTACGACATCGAGCGCCGGCTCCACGAGTTCCACGCCCCTGTACGGGCACTCACCGAGGAGGAAACCGCCCGCGTCGAAGCGCTGTCGGCCGAGAACGACGCGCTGGTCGAGCAGTTCGAACAGGAATTGTCGGAAGGGAGCGTCGAGGCCCAGGCGGCCGAAGCGCGCTTGACTGACATCGAGCGCGAACTGGACGAGATCGACGC
>CAJYHD010000517.1 GCA_913773715.1 uncultured Sphingobium sp. | reverse complement strand
CGCAAGCCGGGCGTGACGCTCCTCGGCGACGCAGCACATTTGATGGCGCCGTTCGTCAGCGAGGATGCCAACCTCGCCATCCTCGACGGCGTCGAGTTGCCCGCGTCATCATCGACCATCCCGATGCCCCGCACAGCGTCGTTGACCTGTTCCGGCGTCGATAGCTGGTTTCACTGGCGAGCGGTAACTACACTCAAGGGGCGTAATGCGGAATGTCCAAGTGACACTCCGGCCCGACAAAGGTAGTCGGCTTCCGTGCACGCCGTCCGGCATCTTCTCACGCACCGCCATCTTGCCGTGCTGATCTGTGCGGCGACGCTGCTGCTGAAGCTTCTGGTTCCCACCGGCTATATGATCGACAACGATCATGGCCGCATGACCGTCACCATCTGCTCCGGCACCGCACCGCCCACGATGACGACGGAAATGCCGGGGATGCACGGCAACATGCCCGATCACGGCGAATCGAAGGATCACGGCAAGGCAGAGATACCCTGCGCCTTCTCAGGGCTCTCAGCCGCGATGCTGGGGTCGATCGACCCCGTCCAGCTCGCCGCGCTGATCGCGTTCATTCTTGCGATCGGTATGTCGCCGATCGTCCCGCCGACGCCGGTGCGACGCACCTATCTTCGTCCGCCGCTACGGGGACCGCCCGCCTTCCTCTGACCGATCGATGCCGCCCCAAACGGGCGGCCCACGCATCTTGAGGTCCGGCACCACCGTGTGCCGTACCGGTCGAAGGCATATCCATGATCCGATCCTATCTGCTCGCGGGGGCGTGCTTGTCATGCCTCTCGCTAATCACCCCGGCATCCGCCCAGGAGGCGGCCGCTGATCAGACACCCACACCAACTGTTGCCGAACGTCACGGTGCCGCCAACAATCAGGGCGGCGACATCATCGTCACCGCGCTGAAGCGGTCGCAGGCGCTCCAGGAGGTCCCGGCAAGCGTCACCACTTTGTCCGCCAATCTCCTCCGCCACCTTAATGCACAGGACTTTTCTCGCGTCGCGGATGCCGTGCCGGGCGTCGCCTTCGCGACCACCGGGCCGGGAAACTCGCAATACATCATCCGCGGGATCGGAGGTGTCGGCTTCGTCCAGTCGCCGACGACAGGCGTATATCTGGACGAGACGCCGCTTCAGACGCGGGCGCTGCGCGGCTTCTCCCAACCCGACCCGCAGCTCTTCGACGTTGCGCGTGTCGAGGTTCTGCGCGGGCCGCAAGGCGTGTTGTTCGGGTCGTCCAATATGGGCGGCCTGGTCCGCATCATCACCAATCAGCCCGACGCCTCCAGAGTTGCCGCGCTGGGGCAGGCGAGCGTTGCAAGTGTCACCGATGGCGGGACGAGCTGGAACGCGAAGGCCATGCTCAACCTGCCGATCATCGCCGATACGCTGGCCCTTCGTATATCCAGCGGGATCGACCGCCAGGGCGGGTGGATCGACGATCTACGCCCGACCACGGGTAACCTCACCGAGAATGCCGGAACGTCGGCGATGCGCAAGAACGTCAATTGGACGCGTACCGGCAATGTACGGGCAGCACTGCGCTGGAACGCCACGCCCACGCTCACGATCACACCGTCGCTCGTCTGGCAGGACGGCTACAGCAGCGCCGATCGGCCTCATAGCGATGTGACCTTCGGCAAGCGGGCACGGCTGAAGGCACGCTATGCGGACACGTTCGCGAAGGACGAGTTCGTCATCGGCTCGCTGCTGGTGGAAAACCGGTTCGACGCGCTGGGCGGGTTCACCCTGTCATCCAGTTCCTCCTACCTCGATCGACGCAACCGGCTGTCGTTCGACGTCACCGCGTTCGACTCTCCGATCGTCGAGGACATCGTCGGCCCCGGGCCAGGCGGCAAGCTCTTCCCGACGCCGCTCAGGGACTTCGGACGCACGAAGCAATTTACGCAGGAAGTCCGGGCCGTGTCGGACGGCTCCGGCCGCCTGCAATATGTCGTCGGCGCCTATTACCGCGACCTGCATCAGGACTCCGGCCGGACCATCACCGTCTCCGACCTGTTCGGCGTCACGGCACCGCCACCCCTCGGCGCCAGCAACCCACCCGTCATCCAGGACACGGCAGTGCGCTTCAACGAGCGCGAGATCGCAGCATTCGGCGAGTTGACCTATGCCGTCCTGTCAAAGGTGAAGGTGGCGGCCGGCTCGCGTCTTCTCCTACCGCCAGCGCGAGGCGAGCCGGCGTTACGGCATCGGCGGTGTCGCGGGCGGCGACCTCGCCTACGACTATGACGAGCGCAACCGAGAGAGCGGTGTCACACCACGCTTCACGCTGAGCTACGAACCAGGCCGGGCCGCGACCCTCTATGCCAGCTATTCGCAGGGCTTCCGCACTGGCGGCGTCAACGCACCGATTACTGACGATATCTGCTCTGCTGCTGAACGGCGTACTGCCGGCATCCCCGATGTGCCGCCCCCTTACGACAGCGATCGGACCGATAATTACGAGGTGGGTGCGAAGACCAGCCTGTGGGGCGGGCGGTTGCGGATCAACGCCGCGGCCTATGCGATCGAGTGGAAGGATTATCAGCAGGCGTTCCAGACCGCGTGCGGGATCAACAACGCGACGACGATCTCGTTCACGGTCAATGCCGGCCGGGTCCGCAGTCGGGGCGGGGAGCTGGAAGTTTCCCTCTCGCCTGTCCGTGGGCTCGATCTGTCCGCCGGCGGGGCGTTCATCGATGCGACCTACCGCAACGCCGTCCCCAACCTGTTGCTGCCCGCCGGGTCGCGCGTGCTCGACGTACCGCGCTTGACGTGGAACGCGCGGGGCAATTACGACGTCCCGCTCGGACGTGGGCTGACGGGCAACCTGTTTGCCGCGGCGCGCCATGTCGGCGCGACTAACAGCGGCTTCGGAGAAGGCGAGGTATTGCCGCGTCCGGCCTACACGCTGGTGGATGCGACCGCCGGCATCAGGCGGGACTGCATCGCGATCGACCTGTTCGTCACCAACCTGTTCGATGTCGTTCCGGTCTACGGGCAGGAGTTCACGACCTCGCCCGGCAATACGACCGCGACCAGCTACTTTTCCTACCTCGTCGGGCCGCCCCGAACGATCGGCATCCGCATGAGCAAGGCACTGTGATGGGTAGGGCTTCGACATTCGCCCGCTGGTCGGGCCGCACGCTCGTGGTCGTGACCCTGGTGCCCCCGGTCGGGGTAGCCCATGCGCAGCAGCGCTCCGTTTCTGCCGAGGCTCTGCGCGAGAGCGACATCGTCGTCACCGGCACCAAGACCGGCGATTTCGGTGGGAAGTCCGGCATCCCGATCGAGCAGGTGCCGCAGAGCATTCAGGTGATCGATGCCGAGGACATCATCGATCGCGGTGCGCGGACGATCGAGGACGCGCTTCGCGCCGTACCCTCGGCGACGGTGGCCCGAAACCGCGTGTCGGGCTTTGCGGGCAACACGTTGCGCATCCGCGGCTTCGCGGCGCAGCAGATACGCAATGGCATCTTCCAGCGCTTCTATGACGGGACTGATCCATCGGCGCTGTCGAACGTCGATCGTATCGAGGTGCTGAAAGGGCCGTCAGCCGTCCTCTACGGGCAGTCCGGCGTGGGAGGGATCGTCTCGATCATCACAAAGCTGCCCACCGACACACTGGCGGGATCGATCGCCCTCACCGGCGGCAGCTATGACCAGAAGATGGTGACGGCCGACATCGGTGGCCCGCTCACGGACACCCTCGGCATCCGGCTCACTGGCGAGGTGGAGCGATCAGGCTCATTCGTGGATCTTCTCGACGTAGATCGTGAGAATGTCGGACTGGCGCTGGCCTGGAAGCCGAGTCCATCGGTGTCGGCGCATCTGGTCGCCGAATATCTGCACCGCAAGACGCTCAACAATCCCGGTCTGCCCACGGTCGGCACCGTGATCCCGAACGGCGTGGCGACGGTGAAGCGCTCCGCCTTCCTCGGCGAGCTAGGCTACTCGCTTCAGGAGAATGACGCGCCGCTGATCCAGGCGTGGTTGGACGTGAAGCTGGGCGGCACATGGACGCTGACCCCTCGCTTTCAGTATAGCGAATGGAACAACACCGGGCGCTCGACCACCCTCCTGCCGCCGGTCGCACCCGACCTGACAACCATCCCACGGGTCGGCCGCAATGCCGGCGAGAATGACAGGTTCTACGTGGCGCAGCTCGATCTTGCCGGCGAGGTCGCAACCTTTGGCGTTCGGCACAAGCTGCTCGTGGGTTTGGAATACAACCACGACAACGTGCCGTTCCGCATGGTCGCGACCGTTCCTTGCGGGGTGGGGCCGATCATTGCGCTTCGGCCCGTATATGGCTGCGGGGTTCCGACCAGCAATTTCGGCTTCCTGTCCCGCGCTACCCTCGGAGGGATGGCGGTCTATGCACAGGATCAGAT
>CAJYHD010000516.1 GCA_913773715.1 uncultured Sphingobium sp. | reverse complement strand
TCGATGCCGGCGGGCACGGACGCTGAAACTGTGAAGCAGGCGGTGCATGAAACTGCCGAGCGCATGATCGGCGATAATCACGATTATCTAATGGCGCTCCATACGGACACGCCGCGACCTCACGTTCATCTGACCGTACAGGCCGAGGGGTTGAACCGCAAACGGTTCGATCCAAGGCGCGAGGATCTGTTTCGATTTCGCGAGGCGTTTGCCGAGGCGCTGCGTAGCCGGGGGGTCGAGGCCGAGGCAACGCCTCGTTATACCCGAGGCCAGGGGAGGGCGGGCACCAGCATGGCGCTGACACAGCTTCGCGCTCGCATACGCAGTGGCGCATCGCGTCAGCCGGCCGAAGCAGATCTTCGGCAGGCCCGGGAGGCAATGCAGATCGCGCTCGGCAATGCCGAGCAGCCTGCATTCGTGTCGAAGAGCCACGCACGCTGGGAAGACACGAAGCGCCGCTATGAGGGCGCGGCCGATCGGCTCGACCGCAGCGCCGATCACGAGGATCGCAAGCTCGCCGACGATGTCCGAACTTTTGTCCAGGAGCGGGCCACCATCGAGACGGTCCCCGATCGAATGCTACAGGATGCCAAGACGCGCGTCAGGGAGGCTCAGAAGCGAACGAGGGGTGCTACGCTATCGGATCAGAGTATACCACGTCGCACACCTGCGCCGCCGACAAGGCAGCGCTGAGTGTCGCTTAAGCGCGCCTTACCGAGCCGGGCTAGCTAGCGATGTGAATGATATATGTTGGGACGAAGCCGTCGCTCCCATGCCACGAGTTGAACGTCTGCTCTTGGCAGAAGCCGATGTTGAACGCTTGTCCGAGCGGCGTCGCGTTGGGGCTGAAGCTGGGCCGAACGCGGTCAGTCAGCTTCCGGCTCGACACGCTGGCGCAGCGTCATGAGCAGAATGGGCAAGGCATTCGCCAGCTCGCCAATACAGCGCCGATGCAGTTGGCAGGCTCAAGTGCTGGATCTACGGATGATCGGCATGCTGCACGAAAGGTATTATGGGGCGTAAGGTTAAAGTGGACCTATGCTTGTGAGGGCTCATAATAGCCGACATGCAGTTCGTCCCCGATGGCCCCTCTATTCCCGATGAATTGCTGGTCGCGCGCGATGCCGATGACGTCATTTTCTTTTGCGGCGCGGGTGTGTCGCAGCACGAGGCGGGGCTGCCCAATTTCGAAAAGCTGGGACGTAACGTCATCGAGATTCTTGGCGCCGCGCAGGACAGCCCCGCGCGGGGCCTGCTGGTCAAGGCTCTGGAAATGGGCCGGATGGCTGGCGTCGGCGGTCTGCTCGCGACCGATCGGGTCTTCGGCCTGCTGGAGCGCGAGTTCGAAGTTGCCGATGTTCGGGCGGCGGTCGCCGAGGCGATCATGCCCGCGGCGGGCGCCGGCCTGGGTGCGCATCGCACGCTTCTGACGCTCGCCACGTCCCGGGCCGGGGTGACTCAGCTCGTGACCACCAACTTCGATCTGCTCTTCGAAGCCTGTGATCCCAATCTGCCAAGCTCCGGGCCGCCGCGCCTGCCCGACCCCCGGAACGATCGAGAGTTCCGAGGAATCGTGCATCTCCACGGAAGGGTCGACGCCACCTATCAGCAACCGGCGGACGACGAATTCGTCGTGTCGAGCGCCGATTTCGGGCGCGCCTATCTGTCTGACGGCTGGGCGACACGCTTCATCCAGTCATTGCTCTCCCGCTTCCAGATCGTGTTCGTCGGCTACACCGCCGAGGATCCGCCAGTTCAATATCTGCTCGAGGCGCTCAATCTGCAGGCGGGAACCCGCAATCGTCTCTATGCCTTTCAGGACGGCGAAAGCGAGGCAGCCACGGCGCTGTGGGAGCATAAAGGCGTCCAGGCGATCGCCTTCGACAGCAGCAAGGGCTTCGGCCCGCTCTGGGATACGCTCGCGGCTTGGGCGGAGCGCGCCGCCGACATCGACGGTTGGTACGATGGCTTGCTTGCCAAAGCTGCTGCCGGGCCGGCCGCGCTCAATCCCCATGTTCGTGCGCAAATTGCCGAGGTCATGGCGACCCGCGAGGGCGCGAGGCGCTTCGCAACTGCGGACGTGCCGCTCGATGCGCGCTGGCTTCTCGCTTTCGACCCGGTCCATCGCTTCGCTAATCCCGACAAGATCGATCCCTATGTCGAGGAGACGGAGCTTTTCGACCCCTTTACCGCACTCGGTCTTGGGTCGGACCCGATCCCCGATGCCGATGCGGGCGACGATTTTCTGCGCAATCGCAAAATTCCGTCTGACGCGCTGGACGTGTTTGCCCTGAACCGCAGCGACTCCGAGGACGTTGGCGAGGGGAGCATGGCGGTGCTGCGCGGCGGTAACGCGCGCCAGATCACACCACTGCCACCCCGCCTGAGCAGCCTTGGCATCTGGCTCCAGCGCATTGCCCATCATCCCATTGCCTTATGGTGGGCGGGACATCAGGCGGCGCTCCATCCGGATGTCGAGCGCAGCATCGAATCCTGGCTCCGACAGGATCCCGCGCGTTTTCCCGAGGCCATCCGAAGGCAGTGGCGCTGGCTGTTCGCGGCCCGCGCGGACGTGAGGCCCGATCCCGACATGGCGCGCTACGACATCGAGGCGCGCGCCCAACAGGAGCATTGGTCGCCGTCGCTCGTTCGCGCCTGGGCCGACATCTACAAGCCCCAACTGAGCGCGTCGAAAGCCTATGGGGTGCGCCATCCGTTGTTCTGGGGGGACGAGCCTCCCGAAAAACTCGTTCACTTCGATGTGGAATATCCGCGCCCGCACGACAGCCTGCGGATCCCGGATGACCAGCTCGTTTATGCCGCCAGCCTGATCCGCGGGCACCTTGAACTGGCGGTCGCGCTCGAACGCGAACTGACGGACGACGACTATATCCACTTCGAGCATACGCGCACCGACGACGGCGGCCCGCCGCTCACCGAGAATGAGTACGGCATCCGCTCTCCGATCGTGGTCCTGCAGAATCTGATGGCGCGATTGCAGGCAATCGATCCGGCCGCCGCGCGGGCCGAGGTGATGCGCTGGCCGGTCAGCGATCCATATGTCTTCGCGCGCATGCGAATCTGGGCGGCCGCCAACCGCCTGACCGATCCGGACGAAGGGGCGGCCGTCTTGCTCGGGCTCTCGGACGAGCTGTTTTGGTCGACCCATCACCAGCGCGATCTGCTCTATGCGATCCGGGATCTTTGGCCGGACCTGTCGGCTGCGTCGCGGGCCGCGATCGAGCAACGTCTGCTGACCACGACCTATCCCTGGAATGAAGAGGTTCGCGGCGGGCCGAGCCGGGCTGAGGCGCATTACCGCCTGAGCCGCTTGCACTGGTTGGCGTCGCAAGGCGTGACGTTTGGCTTTGATGTTGACGCTGAGCTCGCTGCCCTGCGGGTGTTGGATCCCGAATGGACAACCCAGGCAGGAGATCACACCGCGGATTCCAACGCGCCCGAAGTCTATAGCATAGAGACCGACACGGCACCGGACGCCATCCTCGACACGCCAGTACCCCAAATCCTGGAGGCGGCGCGGGCCGCCGGGGGACGTGTCGACTTCTTCGACCATGTCCAGCGCGAGCCCTTTCGCGGTCTCGCCGAGCAGCGTCCACTGCGCGCCCTGGCCGCCCTGACCCATGTCGCGCGCTCGGGCGAGGCGCCGCTCTCGGCCTGGTCGGCCTTTCTCTACGCCGACCAGCGTCTGAAGGACTCGGTCAGGATGATCTGCCTCATCAGCGGCCGTCTGCAGCGGCTCCCACTCCCGCTGCTGCATGGCATCGCCTATCCGGTGTCGGAATGGATGCAGCGGATCGGGCATCGTCTTTATGGCGACGCAGCTGCCGCGCTGCCCGCCCTCTGGGATCGGCTGGTTGCCGCGCTGGCGCTGGGTGAAGAGGAAAGGGCGCACCGCGCCGATCAAAGCTGGGCCGATGATGCCCTGAACGCGCCGGCCGGCCGCCTCGTGCGATTGCTGATGGACGATCCTATGAAAGCCGATCGGACCGTCGGTGGCAGCTTTCCGGAAATATGGACCCGCCGCGCCGATCAGCTTTTGGCGCTGCCGGGCGATCGGCGGCGGCACGCTCTGGTGATGATGGGCAACCAGTATAACTGGCTGTTCAACGTCGATCCGGTCTGGACCGAGCGGGCCTTGCTCCCCGTAATCGATGCGGACGACGCGGACGGCGACGCCCTGTGGGATGGCATTTTCTGGGCAGCGCGCATGCCCTCGCGCGCCCTGTTCCAACGGATCAAGTCCGGATTGGTCGCCCGCGCGCGTAGATCCACGTCGCGGCGCAAGAGCAATGAAGTCATCGCGGGCATGCTGCTGAGCGGTTGGGGTGGCGAAGCGGACGCGCGGGAACCGGAGCGGCTGCTGACTGACGCGGAGTTGCGCGAGGTTCTTATCCACGCGGACGACGAGCTGCGCGGGCAGCTTCTGCGGCATCTGGGACATTGGTCGAACAACGTGCAGACCCGCTGGCCTGAGCGTCTCATACCGTTTCTGCGCAATGTCTGGCCGAAGCAGCGCGCGCTGCGAAACCCGACCGTCTCGGCCCGCTTGGTCGACCTGGCACTCGGCAGCGGCGACCAGATGCCCGCAGTGGTCGCGACTATATTGCCGCGCCTGGTGCCGGCGCGGTCGACCTCCATGCACATGATGCTGGTGACCAGTGGCTCGGACCCGCATCCCGCGCATCAGCATCCCAAGGCCCTGCTCGATTTGCTATGGGTTGTCCTGGGCGAGGATCCGCAGCAATGGCCCTATAAGATCGAGGATACGCTCGCGCTCCTCTCCGAGGATCCCGATGTCGGCTCGGACCCGCGCTTGGCGGAACTCAGGCGGCGGCGCCAGCGCTGACCGCCGACAAAGGCGCATCGAACAAGACATCGTCGTCATCGGCGAGCGGCTGCTCCGTTCGCATCCGCAGCCATCGATCAGGACCTTCGTGTAAAGTATGAATGTCGAGCTTCGGAAGGTCGCCGAGCAACGCGGCAATTGCCTCGGGATCGCCGAAGAAACCTGCCAGCCTGAAATTGCGGTTCCATTCGATCGCCCAGGCCCAGACGGCCGGCTCGCCGAGGCGCCGACGGATCCAGACCTTGTAGAAGCCGTCAGCTGCAATGGCATGCAACCGATATTCCCAGTCCCTCGATACCGCGTCGATCCACAGCAGCCGCGGGTTACCCCAATCCTCCTGACGCGCCACCACAACCGGGGCATATTGCCCCGTCCAGAAATATCCGCGCTTCGCCGCCTCGTCATAGGTCAGCATGGAGAAGAACCCGACCAGCTGAAGCCGGGCCAGTTCGAACATTCGGCGATCATCTGCCTGGGCGGGCGCCGTATAGGAGAAGGTGATGTTGGCCGGCCCGAAATTGCCCTTCACGATGAGCGGCGGCGTCGGCTCCGAGACACGTTGCTGTGTCCGCCGGTTCCGGGTGCGCGCCTTGCGCACCGCCTCCGCCCTGAGCCTGTCATCGTCCGCGGCGAACCGGCCGAGGCCATCGGGCTGCATCGTGATCGCCGAAAGATCGTCCTCGAGATCGGCCTTTACGTCGTTACACGCCGGGCATGACCGAACGATCAGGTTCCACTGGCCGGCCAGGGTGCCCTTGGGCACGAACCGGCGACCAATGACATGCTCCTCTTCACCGCCCTTGAAGGGCTCGAGCGATATGCCGCAATAGGCGCAAAGCACGTTGCGCTTCACGACGCGGTGCTTGGGCGAATAATATACCAGGTCGGTCATGTGGGATCAGATCCGGGTTTGGGCACGGCGACGACATAGGCGAGCGGGTCGATCTGGCCCTTTTGCAGGCCCATCGCCAGAGTGAACGCCGCCTCGTCGCTTCCGCAGAATGAATAGGGGTCAAAGGGAAATCGCGGAAGCGCACGACCAAGGTCGGAATCTGCCTTCACCGCGGCCTCCAGCTCCGCGCGCAGCGCGCCCAATTCGTCATCCTTGATACGTTCGATCCGATCGAGTTGGGCGGTTACCAACGCTCGCAGGTCATGGGCGATTTCGACCTTATGCTGCGCGCGCGTTGCGAGGATGTTGGTCTGCTCGCGAACGCCAGTTTCGGTGCGCTGGAAACTGAAAACGACCGCCTCGCGGACCAGCGGCGTGCCCAGAAGGACTTCCCCTGTGCCATAGTGCGCGATTGCCTCGCTTCTCAGCTTCTGTATGCGCTTGTGCGCATCGCGCAGCGGAGCCGGCACATCGGCGTCGTTCAATAGCGCCATACGGTTGTTGCCGCCCTGGGCCGTTGCCCGGGCATAAAGCACAATGGCTTGGGAAAAGAGCGCGCCGGTGATCGTCGCCTCATCCTCGCGCGGATTGGGACTCTCAATGGCGAGATCGTGCTTCTCTTGGATGCGCTCGATCACATCCAGGCAGCGGCCGCACTCGCGCAAGTCCTCGCAGATCGTGCCGAGCGCGGCGCTACGATCGACGAGGCCGACCAGCTTCCTATGGCGGCGCTGCGGTCGGAGCCAGTCGGCTAGCGCCTTCAGATCTGTGCTGTGCATGTCGTGTTCTAACGCGGCCGTGATTGTAGGAACGAGAACATCACCTCTATCACCTTAGTCGGTCGCCATGTG
>CAJYHD010000515.1 GCA_913773715.1 uncultured Sphingobium sp. | reverse complement strand
AGCCGATCCAGCGCCGCGTGACGCGCCGGCGCGAACGGCGTGACGGAGGGAGCCAAACGCCCCGATACCGCTGCATTCATGGCGTGACCCTCGTGCGACGCCATCGCCCGTACCATGCCTGGCGCGGTCAAGGTGACAGCGGCGATCCACCGTAGTATGTCTCTGCGATCCAACGCTTATATCGTCCTTCGCGTCTCTGCTTGTGCGACCCTCAGGGCTTGTGCCATCAGGTGAAAGGCCGGCGGAGCAGAGCCGCCGGCCAGTTTGATCAGAACTTCATACCCACTTCGACACCGTACTGGCGAGGCGTGTTGTAGCTTGCCAGGCTTGTCGTGCCCAAAGCGTGCGGACCCACTGCCATCGGCGTGCGCTCGTTGCTGAGATTGCGCCCGATCGCGGAGATCGACCACGGCCCGGACTGCAGCGAGATCTTGGCGTTGAAGAAGGTCTTGGGGCCAGTTTCCAGTTCGTTCTGCACGTCCCAGTAAACATTGCCGCGATGCGACACATCGCCGTGAAAGACCAGCGTAGCGGAGTCCGACAGTGGCGCTTCGTAGTCCAACCCGGCCTGGGCCGTGAAGCGGTAGATTTGCGGGATCACGTTGTTGCGATACTGACCAGGGTTCTCCGGCACGAAAGACTTGATCGTGACATCAGAATAGCCAAGCGAGCCACTGATGCTGAGGCCCTGCATCGGGCGAACCGACAACTCTGCCTCGGCGCCCATCACGCGGGTCTTCCCAATGTTGGAGATCGCCGTGAAGATGCCGTCACCCTCCAGCACGCGCGACGTAGAGAACTGCTGCCCTTTGAAGTCTGTGTAAAAGGCCGCGCCGTTCAGCGTCGCCAGATTATCGCCAAAGTTGCTCTTGAAGCCAACTTCGAAGTTATCGGCAGTCTCGGGCTTATAGATCAGCAGTGACTCCGCCTGGCTGCTCGGGTTGAAACCACCCTTGCGATAGCCGCGTGAATACGTCGCGTAAGTAAATAGGTCGCGGGTCCACTTGTAGGAGATCGACGCCTTACCTTGCGGCTCGCTGAACTTTTGCTTCAGGATCAATTTGCTGAGGCGGTCGAGGTAGGACTGCTTCTCCCAGTCGTAGCGGAAGCCACCCGTCAGCTCCAGGCGGTCGGTCAATTCATAGGACGCCTGGCCGAACAGCGCATAGGTCTCGTACTGACGCAGGTTGTCGTTTAGACCAGGGATACCGCCGACCGCCCCATAGCTACTCTGATAATCACGGCTCTCGTCCTGATAATAGCCGCCGACGTTCCACTTGAACGCTCCGGTACCGGTGGAGGTCAGACGAAGCTCCTGCGACCATGTCTCATCGACGAAATGCACTGTTTGCGTGAAAAGATCGGCGGCGGTAAAGTCGCCGTCCGCCGTGGTACGCTCACGACCGCGCGAGTAGGCCGTGATCGCTGTCAGCGTCGCGAAATCGGAAAACGCAAAGTCGGACTTGAGCGAGTATGAGCGCAGCTTGGTGCGTACGACACCTGCCTGGTTCTCGCTGGGCTGGCCGACCGCATCCTTGAAGTCGGCGTCGGGGATCGGCGCCAACCACAAGCCACCCTGCCTGCTGTCGCTGGTCGACGCGGACAGGGCGACGCTGATATCCTCGGTCGGCGTGAAGAGCAGCGACCCGCGCGACGTCACGCCTTTGCCGAAGTCGGCATTGATCGGGTTGGCCAGGTTCTTGATCAGGCCGTCACCCTTGTACGCCGTGGCACCGGCGGTGAAAAAAAGCTTGTCCCTTATGATCGGGCCAGAAACACTGGCAAGAACCCGCTTCTCGTCACCATTGAGATACTGCGCGGTGACACTGCCGGTGTAGTCATTGGTTGGCTTGCGCGTCACGATGTTGATCGCACCGGCAATCGCACCGCCGCCATAAAGTGTGCCTTGCGGACCGCGCAGGATCTCGATCTTAGATACGTTTACCAGCTCCTGCTGAAGGAACATCTGGCCCGGCTGCACCACGCCATCGACCACGGTGGCGAAGGGAAACTCACCATCCCGGCCCAGCGTCGTGAAGCCACGGAAAGAGACCGTCTTGTAGCCAGGATAAAGGCCATCCAAGACCACCAGGTTGGGCGTCAGACGCACGGCATCCTGCAGCGTGCGCAAGTCCGAGTTGGCGATCTTGGCGGCGGTGACCACGCTGATCGGGTCGGCAACGGTCTGCGCCGTCTCGTTGCGCTTGCGCGCGGTCACGGTAATCTCGTTTGGAGCTACCTGGTCCGCGCCCGCGTCAGGCGTAACCTGCGCGACCGCCGGAGCGGCTCCCAAAGCGCCCGCCACGAGAGCCGCAGTCGAAATCGCCGTCAAATAATGCTTGTTCATGTTCCGAGCCCTCATGTTTGCATAAGTACCGGCCGCCCACCAGGCGCGAGCGGCGGCAACAACGTCCTCCTGGTCCTGCTTTGTCCCGCCCGTCATTATCCGGGTGCGGTCGTCTCTCATGTCCAGCATGTCATCTGGTGGCTGGATGCTCACAGGTTAGGCCGCCGCGATCAATGAGGTCACCATCCCGCTTTCATTGTCGCAAACGCAAATTAGCACAGCCTTCAGCAAGACAGCGCGGGCTCTCTGGGGGCGACGACTGGCGCGCCGAGACAGCCGAGCGCGTCCATTGTTGCCGCGATGCACGCCGCATCCGCCTCGCTGACATCCTGGAACGGAGCGCGCACGCGGCCGCCGGGCACACCGCGGGCGTTAAGTGCGCTCTTGAGGATCGCGGCGGCGGAACCGAACTTGCCGATCAGCGCAGGCGTGAACCATTCGCGCATGATCAAACGGTCCTTGCCCCCGCTGGCGAGCGCGCCGACAAAATCGCCCTGCCAGGCCAGGTTGTAGAAGTCGGGCTGATGGCGGCCCAGCACGCCGCCTGCCCCCATCGTCCCATCAGCATCATGCAGGCGCACCATCATCAAGCCGACCTCGTCGAGCGGCAGCCCGAAGATGCGAACCTTTTCGTGCAAGGCAAAGAAGGTGGCCATGAACTGAGCCATGTCGCCAGTCGATTGCTTGATCGCGACCACAGCGTCGAGATCCGCGATTCGCTCAAGCAACGCCAGCGGCATGTCGATGCCTGTTCCAGGGGGCCAGTTATAGACGCAGATCGGCAAGCGGCTACGCCGCGCGATAGCGGTGTAAAATGCCAGAATCTCTTCCTCGCCCGGACGGGCATAGGGAGGCGGAGTTACCAGCACACCGCTAAAGCCCGCTGCGTGGGCTTGGTCGATATGCGTCAGCACTTCGCTAGGTGTATAGGCGCTACAGCCAGCGATCAGCGGCAAACGATGAGCCAGCTGATTTCCCGCTGCATGAAACAAGGCGTGGCGCTCCGCGCTATCGAGGCTGAACCATTCGCCGGTCGTCCCGGCGACCACCAGGCCATGCATGCCTTCTGCATGCAACCACTCGAGCAGCCCGCCCAGCGCGCGCAGGTCGAGCCCGCGCTCATCATCGAAAGGTGTCGTGATCGCCGGTAGATAGCCTTTCCAATTAATCCGATCTCGCTTGCTTGCCACCTTAATCTCCTTACGGCCCGGCCCGCGCCTTCCCTCAAGGTCAAGCGACCAGTTCGTGGCTAGGCAATAGGGGCGGGCAGGAGCGGACAAGTTGCTTGCGCCGCTGGCAATATCGGCGCGCTGGCCCACGCAACGCCCTATGTATGCGACGAAGCACTGCCATCGTCCGGTCTGTGCATCAAGAACAAGCAAATTGGCGCCACATGCTCGCGACGGATTGATAGCCGCTTCCCATGCTGAGGCCGCTTTGTGCCTCATCCGAGGGCAAAGGACCGAGGTGAATACAGTTCGTTTCGCAATGATCGGTGGCGGCACCGGCGCCTTTATCGGTCCGGTCCACCGCACAGCGGCGGCAATCGCGGGCAATTGCCAGCTCGTCTCCGGCGCCTTCAGCCGCGATGCTGCCAGTTCGGTTGAAACAGGAGAATCGCTTGGGCTCAATCCATCGCGATGCCATTCGGACTGGCGAAAACTTATCGCGACGGAAAGCCGCCTGCCGGAAAACGAACGCGCCCAATTTATCGCTATCGTCGCGCCCAACAACGTACACGCTCCGGCAGCCATCGCGGCCTTGGAAGCGGGCTTTTCCGTGCTGGTCGAAAAGCCGCTTGCGAACACGTTCGAGGCGGCAAGCGCCATACGCGACGCGGCGGCGCGCGCTGGCAAGTTGTGCGGCGTCACTCACCCCTACATCGCCTATCCGATGGCCATGGAAGCGCGCCGCCTGATCGCAGAAGGAGCGCTGGGTCCGATACGACGGGTCGCCGTGCACTACGTACAGGGCTGGCTTGCCAACGTCGCAGATGGAGCAGACAAGCAAGCGGCCTGGCGGCTCGATCCCGCCCAATCGGGTATTGCGGGCGCATTCGGTGACATTGGTACGCACGCCTTCAATCTGGTTGAGAGGCTGACCGGCGAGCAGATTACGCACTTGTGCGCCGACCTGCGCGTCACCGTCCCGGGCAGGGCCTTGGACGATGATGGCGCTGCGCTGTTTCGGCTGTCGGGCGGTGGCTCTGGTACAATCGTCGCCAGCCAGGTCTGTGCGGGAGAAGCGAACGGTCTCATCATCGCCATCTGGGGCGAGAAAGGCGCGCTTCACTGGAACGAGGAGCGCCCGGATCGGCTGCGTTTCGCGCGCGGCACAGGTCCCCAGGAGATCTGGAGCGCAGGCGTGGACCGGCCTTATCTGGGCAGCGTGGCCAAAGCGGCGACACGCCTTCCTGCGGGCCACCCCGAAGGCTTCTTCGAGGCGTTGGCCAATATCTATCGTGACTTTGCCAGCACGGTGGCCGGCAAGTCCGTATCGACGCCAGCGTTCGCTTCGCTCCGGGCGGGCATACGGGCGATGGCGTTCGTCCAGGCAGCGGTAAAAAGTTCGGCCGCCGGCGCGTGGGTCTCCATCAATGATCAACTCTAGACGCCCACGCGCCGCCACTCATGTGAAGGACGGCATCGGCCGCCGAAATGAACAAGGCAGTGCAATGATGAGGATGAAGGCATGAACACCGGCATTCGCCTGCGACTATCGGCGATGATGTTCCTTCAATACTTCGTCTGGGGCGCCTGGTGGGTGCCCTTTGGAAGTTATCTCATGCATCTGGGACTGTCGGGCTGGATCGGCGCGATGTTCTCGGCGCAGGGCTGGGCTGCGATCTTGTCGTCCCTATTCGTCGGCACCATCGCCGACCGCTATTTCGCGGCCGAAAAGGTGGTGGGAGTGCTTCATCTGCTTGGCAGTTGCGCACTGCTCGCGCTTTCCTTCGCACAAGCCGATCCGGCGCTGGTCTTCACACTCACGTTGGCGGCGCTGGCAGCCTACATGCCCACGCTGGCGCTATCGAACACGATCGCCTTCCACGCCTTGAGCGATACGGAGCGTCAATTTCCCGCTATCCGCGTCGTCGGCACGATCGGCTGGATCATTGCCGGGCTCATCGTCGGCTGGCTTGGCGCGGAGCAGACAACCCTTCCGCTGCGTCTGGCCGCGGCTGCCTCCGCCCTTCACGGCCTCTATGCATTCACCTTGCCCACCGTGCCGCCAAGCGCCGGCTCCGGCCGCGCGGGGATCACCGGTATTCTGGGCCTGGATGCTGTACGCCATGGCGACAGGTCGTTCTGGTCACTGATCGTCTGCTCTTTGCTGCTGATGATACCGCTGAGCTTTTACTATGCCTATGCCAACCCGTTTCTAGTTACCCTGGGGGTCAACGCGGCCGCCGGGCTGCAGACGATCGGGCAGGTGTCCGAAGTCGGCTTCCTGCTGCTGCTGCCGCTGTTCCTGCGGTGGCTGGGAATTAAGGCGGTGCTGCTGTTGGGCATGCTGGCCTGGACGGCGCGCTATGGCCTGTTTGCCTTGGGGTTCGACTCCGTCGGCCCTCACATGCCGATGCTGCTGCCGGCCCTCGCGCTGCATGGTGTCTGCTTTGATTTCTTCCTGGTGGCGGGCCAGATCTGGGTGGACAAGCGTTTCCCAAGCGAGACGCGCGGTCGGGCGCAATCCTTTCTCACCCTCGTTACTTGGGGCGTCGGTTCGATCATCGGCAGCTTGCTGGCAAACGCGACCTATGTGGCGCACAGCCGCCCCGGCCAAGCGGGGGCAGGCGTCACCGTTGTCGACTGGACGGGCTTTTGGCTGATCCCGTCGGCAATGGCTGCGATGGTGGGCGTCGCTTTCGCATTGTCGTTCCGCAACACGGCCGCGATGCCCGCTCGACCCGAGCGCTAAGGAAAGGTGCGCAAGACATGAGGACGATCCTGGGCCCCGGCATCTTCCTCGCCCAGTTCGTGAGCGATTCAGCTCCTTTCGACACGCTGCCCAACATCGCCGACTGGGCGGCACAGTTGGGCTACAAGGGCCTGCAGATCCCCACCAGCGATGCGCGCCTGTTCGATCTTGAAACGGCGGCGCGAAGCCAGGGTTATTGCGACGATCTTATTGGAATGCTCGCGAGCAAGGGGCTGGTCGTCACCGAATTGTCGACGCACTTGCAAGGCCAGCTCGTCGCCGTGCACCCGGCCTACGACGTCCAATTCGACGGCTTTGCCGCGCCGCATGTGCGCGGCAATCCGGCCGCGCGTCAGGTATGGGCTGTGGAACAGGTCAAGCTTGCCGCGGTAGCCAGCCGGCGCCTTGGCCTCACCAGCCATGCCAGCTTTTCGGGCGCGCTGGCTTGGCCGTACTTCTACGCCTGGCCGCAGCGCCCTACCGGGCTCGTCGAGGACGCCTTCGACGAACTGGCCCATCGGTGGAAGCCAATTCTCGACGTGTTCGACGACAACGGCGTCGACATCGGCTTCGAATTACATCCTGGCGAAGACTTGCACGATGGCGCGACCTTCGAAATGTTCCTGGATCGCGTCGGCCATCACTCACGCGCAAACATCCTGTACGATCCGAGCCACTTTGTACTTCAACAGCTCGATTATCTAGCCTTCCTCGACATCTACCACCAGCGCATCAAATGTTTTCACGTCAAGGACGCCGAGTTTAGGCCGAATGGTCGCGTGGGTGTCTATGGCGGTTACCAGAACTGGATCGACAGGCCGGGCCGCTTCCGCTCGCTAGGCGACGGACAAGTCGACTTCGGGCAGGTCTTTTCCAAGATGGCGCAATACGACTATGAAGGGTGGGCCGTGCTGGAATGGGAATGCGCGCTCAAGCATCCCGAAGTCGGCGCGGCTGAAGGCGCGCCCTTCATCGACCGACACATCATCCGCGTGACCGACAAGGCCTTTGACGATTTCGCAAGCTCCGGCAGCGATCGGGCGCTGAATGCGAAGCTGATGGGGATCTAGTGATCACGCTGGTTCACCTGGATCGAACTAGCGGTCGGCATCCTGAATGGGACCAAGACCGACCATCATCGAGCTTTTCGCGCTCAATCATCCGTTGCTTCGGCGATCAGCGCCAAGGCGCGCATCGGACTACCCGATCCGTCGCGGATCTTGAGCGGCGCGGCAATGACCACCGCCCCCGTGGCCGGCAACTGGTCTAGATTTTCCAGACATTGCAGGCCGTACTTGCCGGCACCGTGCAGCAACGTATGCGCGGGATAGGCAGGGTCGAGCAAATGCGCCTGTCCCGCGTCGGTGCCGATGGTCTCCACTCCGAAGCCCAGCACGTCGCGCGCGATCAGCGCCTCGATCGCCGAAGCGTCCGGTCCCGGCGTATGCGCACCGTCGGCTCGCCGATTGGTATAGGCGTGCGGATCGCGCTTCGACCAGTCACTGCGGAACAGCACCCAAGAGCCCGCCGCGATCGCGCCATGCTCAGCCTCCCAGGCTTCCACATGCGCCCCGGTCAGCAGGAAGTCGGGATCGGCGGCACACTCGGCCGAGAAGTCCAGCACTGCGGCTGGAGCCACAAGCCGTTGCGGCGGCACGCGGTCGACCGTGTTGTCGTCCAAATCCTTGCCGGTAACCCAGTGAACGGGCGCGTCGAAGTGCGTACCGGTATGCTCGCCGACGGTGAAGTTGTTCCAGTGCCAGGCCACGCCGCGCTCGTCGTACCGCGAGATCTCTTGGCGCGAAAAGGCGGCAGTCTGGCCGAACGGGTCTGGGAGAACCAGCAACGGCGTGTCTTCCGATAACACCTGTGTCAGGTCCACCACTTTGATGGAGCCACTGGTGACGGCGCTGGCGAATTCGACAAGAATCTGCGTAGAGGGCATAGCGGCTCCTACGGACTAATTATGTCGAAGAGCTATCACATAAACTTGCATATGCAACTAAAAACACGAAAGCATCGTAAGGATCGATCATGGTGAAGGATTTGCGCCCTTTGGGAAACCCGGGGTCCGATCAGTTCCAAGTCGATGCCTATCCCTTCTATTTGCTGAACCGCACGGCGAGCCGTTACAACGCCTTGATCGAGCCGATGCTACGCCCGCTAGGCGTCGACATCCCGACCTGGCGCGTGCTGATGGTCCTGGGTGAAGAGGAACCGCGACCGATCGCGCAAGTTGCGCGGGCGGCAGTCATCAACATCTCCACCATGATGCGCATCGTCGAGCGCATGACGAAGGCCGAGCTTATCACTTCAAGCCCCAGCAGGGACGATGGCCGCGTCACGCAGCTTTGCCTCACTCCCAAGGGGCGGGACAAGTTGGCCGCTGCCCGTCAGGCCACCGCACCGATCTATCAGAAGATCGTTCGCGGCTTCTCGGCGGCAGATTTCCATCGCTTGCTCGACCTCATTAATCGTCTTCACGACAACTTGGACTAAGCCCCCCCTCGCACTGCGATAGCCGACCCCCAAGAAAAACTTGCATATGCAACCAAAGTATTTTAGGCTTCAAACAAATCTGGAGAGCCTATATGCGGATTGCGTGCCTGGGCGGTGGACCTGCCGGTGTCTATTTCGCCATCTCGATGAAACTTCGTAACCCCGAACATGACGTGCACGTGTTTGAGCGCAATCGACAGGGTGACACCTTTGGTTGGGGTGTCGTGTTTTCGGATCAGACCCTGGGCAACATCAGTCGTAACGACCCTGTCAGCGCACAGACGATCTCTGACAGCTTTGCCCACTGGGATGACATCCAGGTCACTGTGGGCGACCGATCGGAAGTTTCGTCGGGTCATGGCTTCATCGGGATCGGGCGAAAACGCCTGCTTCAGATCCTGCAGGATCGTGCCGCGGAACTGGGTGTCCAGCTTCACTTCAATACTGAGTTCACCGCGGACCTGTCCCGTTTTGCCGACTTCGATCTGATCGTCGCTTGTGACGGCGTCAACAGCCAGATCCGCACCGCCCATGCCGATCGCTTCGGCGTCGATATCCAGCTGCGCCGCAACCGTTTCTGCTGGCTCGGCACCACCAAGCTGTTCGATGCCTTCGCCTTCATCTTCGAAGAGACGCCGGCCGGCTGGATCTGGGCCCACGCCTACCGTTTCGACGAGACACACTCGACCTTCGTCGTCGAGTGCTCGCCCGAGACATGGCGGGGCTTGGGACTCGATACGATGGAACAGGCCGAATCCGTCGCGTTTTGCGAGCGCATCTTCGCGCGCCATCTGGACGGCAATCCATTGATTACGAACGCCACGCACCTGCGGGGTTCGGCAGCCTGGATCAACTTCCGGCGCGTCTCGTGCGAGCGGTGGTCATTCGACAATGTCGTTTTGCTGGGCGATGCCGCCCACACTGCGCATTTCTCGATCGGCTCGGGCACCAAGCTCGCTTTCGAGGATGCGATCAAGCTCGCCGAAGTACTCGACCGGCCCGGGCTGGATGATCGCGCCAAGCTAAGCGCCGCTTTGCAAGAGTATGAGACGGAGCGTCACCAAGGCGTGCTCAAGATACAGAACAGCGCGCGCAATTCGACCGAATGGTTCGAAGCAATCGATCGCTACATCGGCTTCGATCTGCCGCAGTTCGCCTATGCCTTGATGACACGCAGCCAACGCGTCAGTCACGAGAACCTGCGCCTGCGAGACAAGGTCTGGCTCGAAGATATCGAACGCTGGTTTGCGGGTGATCCGGACGGTGCCACGCCGCCGCAGCCGATGTTCACACCGTTGCCCCTGCGCGGTCTCACCTTGGCGAACCGCGTCGTGGTTCCGCCCATGCTGACTTACCAAGCCGATGCGCAGGGGCGAGCGACCGACTTCCACACGGTGCATTATGGCAGCCGCGCGCTGGGCGGAGCGGGCCTGGTTATGACCGAGATGCTCGCTGTATCGCCAGAAGGTCGCGCAACGCCCCGATGCCTGGGTCTCTACGACGACACGCAGGTTGAGCGGTGGCGCGCGATCAACACGTTCGTGCACGATCACGCGGTAACGCGAACTTGCGCGCAGATCGGTCATGCCGGAGCGCGTGCCTCTTGCCGTACGCCTGAACATGGATACGACGTTCCTCTGGCCAATCCGTGGCCGGTGCTCTCGGCATCCGCTCAGCCTTGGCGGCCGGGCGGCCTTGTTCCCTCGGCACTGACCGAGGCCGAGATGGATCGCATCATCGCTGATTTCGTTGCTGCCGCACATCGCGCCCACGCGGCGGGCTTCGACATGATTGAACTGCAAGCGGGGCACGGCAATCTGCTGTCCAGCTTCATCACGCCCGTTATGAACACGCGCACCGACGCCTTTGGTGGATCGCTCGACAATCGCCTGCGCTTTCCATTGGCGGTTATTGCCGCGATACGGGCCGCCTGGCCGCAGGACAAGCCGTTGGCGGTGCGCCTCTCAGCCAACGACTGGGTGGGTGAGCGTGGCGTCACTCCAACCGAGGCCGTCGAGATCGCGCATCGCATGAAGGGTGCCGGCGTCGACCTGATCGACGTTTCTGCCGGCGAAACTGCGCCAGAGGCCCGTCCGATCTTCGGCCGGATGTATCAGACCCCATTCTCCGACCAGATTCGCAACGAGGCGCAAATACCCACCATGACGGTCGGCAACATCACCGAGGCCGACCAAGTGAACTCCATCCTCACCGCCGGCCGAGCCGACTTAGTTGCCCTAGGCCGGCCGCATCTCGCCGATCCGGTATGGACCTTGCGCGCTGCGGCGAAGGCAGGTCACGAAGCGCAGGACGTGCTGCTACCCTATCGACCGGGCCAGCAGCAGGCGTTGCGGGCGGCACGCCAGCAAGCCGAGCTGGAGCGAGCCTGAAGCGGCCACGCTCTTTCCCTTCGAAAGCTCCTTCGATATGGGCCCGCGGGGGAACCAAGCAGGGAGCGCCGGGATGGTGGCGGAGACAAAGATCAGTAAGCCGTCGGCACAGCTTGATCTTCGCATGTGGGTGCGCCTGCTCGAATGCGCCAAGATGATCGAGAAGCAGTTGCGCCGCAACTTCCTGGAGCAGTTCGATACCACCCTGCCCCGCTTCGATGTGCTGGCCACGCTCGATCGCGCCCCACAGGGGCTTAACATGGGGGGTCTTTCGCGCGCGTTGCTGGTGTCGAACGGCAACGTGACGTCGATCGTTCGGCAATTGCAGGAACAGGGTCTGGTCTTGTCGCGGCCCGATCCGGCCGATCGACGATCGGCGATCGTGGTGTTGACGCCGCGCGGACGTGAGCAGTTTACTGCGCTCGCGGCCGCACATCATAGCTGGGTTCGCGAGGCGCTCGACAGCTTTACCGAAGACAAGCAGGAGGCGTTGCTGTCCTTACTCACCGAGCTCAAGACCCACCTGCGCTAGAACAACACGGCGTGCCCTCCACCATCAGGACGCAAGCGCGCCCTGCTGACGTTGATCCCGCCTGCCTTATACTTATACTTATCAGCGCTGTATCGAAATGCTGAATGCTGTGCATGACGACTGATTTGTTAGTTATCTTGGCATGACGTTCCAATAGACGCACTGAGTTGGGCGGATTCGAGTGCCGGTAGGGAAGTTTATAGTTTTCTAGTGAGGATCGCGATGCTGCGCTGACGCTATGGCGACGACGCGGCAAGCGCGCCTTTGCATCTGATGATTGACCGCACGAAGGCGTCATATTCAGGCTGAGGGGTGAGCCACCAGCGGGTTGAAGGATGATAGATAGATGGACCCATACAGCGCAGTCGGCGATCGGCAGTTGGCGGAGGTGTGGCTGCGCCAGCAGATCGGCCGGCGCTTCAACCCGGTTGCGCTCTTCCAGGCCCAGCAGCAGGCTGGCTTCATCACCATGGGCGAAACGCCCGAGCACGTCGCGGTGATGACGCTGCTCTGGCGCATGCTCCTCGCCGGCATGGCCGTCGCGATCCTGCTCGCGACCGGCGTGACCCTGCTCGTGCGGCGCCAGAGGATCAACGCCGCGCGCGAGGTGGCACTCGAACAGGTGCGGCGCGGCAACCGCATCGCGACCGCGCAGGAACTCCCGTCGCTGACCGCCTTCGCCAGAAAGCACGGCGCCCCCATCATGCTGGGCGGCGTGGCCATTCCGACCGGCGACTAGCCCGCCACATGCTGCTCGCCGGCCGGTCGGGGTCGGGCAAGACCACCGCCTTGCGCCAGATCGTTCGTCAGATCGCCCAGCGCGGCGAGCACGCGCTCGTCTTCGACGCGGACGGCTCCTACGTCGAGTGCTTCTACCGGCCCGACCGGGGTGACATCATCCTCAACCCGTGGGACCAGCGTTCGGCCCGCTGGAATCCGCTCGCCGACGTGCACGACATCGCGGACGCCCGTCGCATCGCGGCCGTGCTCGTCCCCAAGCCGACCGGCCTCTCCGAAGGCACCATTTGGTATGAACAGGCGCGCACCGGCCTCGACGACCTCGCCGCCATGCTCACCGGCGCGAGCGTCGACGAGTTGCGCACCGTCGCCACGCTCGCCTCGGTCCCGGCATCGGCCGCGCCGTTCAGCTTTGACCGCTTCTACCGCGAACTGGACTGGCACGATGGACCCGCGCCCATGATCTTCCTCGTCGCCCCGCGCCGGGTCCGCGAGGCAGCCGCGCCCATCGTCGCGGCATGGGTCGACGCGGCAGCCAGCGCCATCTTCCAGCGCCCGCTCGACACCGCCCCCAAGGCATGGCTGGTCCTCGACGAACTCGCCTCGCTGCCACCCATCCAGAGCCTGCTCAGTCTGCTGCCCGAGGGGCGCAAATTCCACGCCTGAACCGCACCGGGTCTGCCGGAGGCGTTGGGTTGTGCGTCACGCTGCCATATCGAAATTGTTTGCGGCAGCATAAAATTGATCTTCAGCTTCGGCAGGCGGGATGTTGCCGATAGGCTCCAGCAGCCGGCGATGGTTGAACCAGTCGACCCATTCGAGCGTGGCGTATTCGACGGACTCAAAGCTGCGCCACGGCCCGCGCCTGTGGATCACCTCGGCCTTGTAGAGGCCGTTGATCGTCTCGGCCAAAGCGTTGTCGTAGCTGTCCCCGACGCTGCCGACCGACGGCTCGATCCCGGCTTCGGCGAGGCGCTCGGTGTACTTGATGGACACGTATTGCGACCCACGGTCGCTATGATGGATGAGGCCGCCACGATGAGCCGGCCGGCGATCATGCAGCGCCTGTTCGAGAGCGTCGAGGACGAAGCTGGCATGGGCCGTTCTGCTCGCCCGCCACCCCACGATCCGCCTGGCGTAAGTGTCGATGACGAAGGCGACGTAGACGAACCCCGCCCAGGTCGCGACGTAGGTGAAATCCGACACCCACAGCATGTTCGGCGCTGGCGCAAAGAACCTGCGATTGACGTGATCGAGCGCGCACGGCGCAGCCTTGTCGCTGACCGTCGTGCGCACCGGCTTGCCTCGGATCACGCCATGCAAACCCATCTCCCGCATCAGCCGTTGCACCGTGCAGCGGGCGACCGGAAAACCCTCTCGCATCATCTGGCGCCACACCTTTCGCACGCCATAAACGGCGAAGTTCTCGGCAAAAACGCGAGCGATCTCAGGCTTGAGAGTCCGATCTCGCTGCGCCCGTGCCGACAGGCGTGTCGTATCCTGTCGCTGCGCGACGCGCTCGTGGTAGGTGGATGGGGCGATCGGCAGGACGCGGCAGATCGGCTCGACCCCATAGGCATCGCGGTGATCGTCGATGAAGGCGATCATCGCCGGAACGGGCGGTCGAGCTCCGCCTGCGCAAAATATGCCGACGCCTTGCGGAGAATCTCGTTGGCCTGCCGCAACTCACGGACTTCGCGCTCCAGCGCCTTCACCTTGTCCGCAACTTCGGTCGGGACGCCAGCCCGCTTGCCGCTATCGACCTCGGCCTTCTTCACCCATTCAAACAACGTCTGCGGAACGCAGCCGATCTTCTCTGAGATCGAAACGATAGCAGCCCAGCGTGAGGAATGATCAGCTTCGTGGTCCAGCACCATCCGCACCGCGCGATCGCGGACCTCAGGCGCAAATTTGTTCGTCGTCTTGCTCATACAGGCTCCACCTTCTCAGGAGTTGGAGCCTCCGGCAAACCCGGGGCGGTTCAGCAGGAGTCGTGCGGCGACTCGAAAGTTAGGCTGAGGGCGCGCCATGGAAGTCGGGCCGCTCTGGGTAGCTATCATTGAAGCAAGCAGAGTGCTGAGCAGTGTTTGGCCCATTATATATTCCTACGAAGTTAGCGGTCCAGACGCTAAGTTGGTAGTGCCACACAGAACCATCGAGATGGAAAGCCGTTCGAGCATATCGCCATCTTGGCGTGCGACTGTTAACGTCGGCTAACCACCACTTCCGGTCATCAGGTGACGGCGCGCCGAGGCGTAGAACCGGAAGTTCAACAGCTGCGCTGCTCAGAAAATTGTGCGTGAAAAAACGGACCTAGCGCGGACACGGCGT
>CAJYHD010000514.1 GCA_913773715.1 uncultured Sphingobium sp. | reverse complement strand
CTTCAGAGGAATATTCTTGGTGATGAGGGGCGGCGGATCGAAGATCGTCGTGATCGTCTCTTTTGGGATCAGCAGGAAAGCGCCCACCACCAGCGCGTGGACCGCAATCGTGCCAGTCAGCCCGATCGGCGACCGCTTCGCGCCATAGCCGCCGCACTCACCCGAAACCGCGTCGCCGGTCCCCTTGCGCACGTCACCCAGTCCAAGCATCGCCCTTCTCCTCATTGTCGTGAAAGCGGCATCCTCTCCATCTGTGACCGGAGCGGCTTTTCTCCGCTTCCAATCATAAAACGATACAACATCAAATAATGATATGTTGCAACATTAAATCACACTTGTGCGAAATAGGCGATTTTTGTTCATTTCTGTGTCTATCTTGCCGTCAGAACAGCGTGTCCACCGCGTGCAGCAGCAGGCCGACCAGACCGCCCACAAGCGTGCCGTTGATGCGGATATATTGCAGGTCGCGGCCCACTGCTGTCTCCAGTCGGGTCGTCACCGTGCTCGCGTCCCAGCCTCGAACCGTATCGCTCACCAGCCGGACGATCGAGTCTCCATAGCTTGCTGTCCCACCAACCGCCGCCCGGCGGACGAAGCGGTTGATCACCATCCGCAGCCGATCGTCCGACTGCACCGTCCCGCCCAGTTGGCGCAGCGCCTCGCCCAGCTTCCCCGCCATCGCCTTGCCCGGGTCGCGAACGGCTTTCAGCAGCCCGGCGCGTGCCTGTTCCCACATGCCGTCGATCCAGCGCTGCATCGCCGGGTTGTCGACGATCTCGTCACGGATCTTGGCGATCTTGGCCTGCATCTCGATGTCGAACTGAAGGTCGAAGGCGAGCTTGGTCATAGCCTCCTCCGCTTTCAGCCGCATCGGGTGGCCGGGATCACCCGCCATGTCGGCGAGCAGCTTGCGCAGCCCCTTTAGGATCGCGTCGGCCAGATTCTCGTCAAGCCCCGTCCAGCGCAGCACCTTGCCCGCGCGGTCATGCACCATCTGGCGAATGAGATGTTCGTTCGCCTCCAGCGTCCGATCGGCCCAGGTGACGATGCTGTCCATCACAGGCTGATGCTGCCCGTCGCGCATCGCCGCCTCGATCGCCTGTCCGATCAACGGCGCGGCATTGATGGCGCGCAACCTCTGGCCGATCGCGCCCTTGACCATGCCGCCCAGCCGCACCTGATCGAGTGCTTCGAGGATGTCGGCGACGAGCCGCGAGGCTCCTTCGCGCAATCGACCGTCACCGCCCGATGGGCTGGCCAGGAAGCGCCCCGCCGCCGCTGCGACATCTACGCCCCGCATCCGCCGCGCCACGACGGCGGGCGTCAGAAAATTGTCGCGCAGGAAGATCGCGAGGGTATCGCCGATCCGATCCTTGTTGCGCGGGATGATCGCGGTATGTGGGATCGGCAGTCCCAGCGGGTGGCGAAAGAGCGCTGTGACCGCGAACCAGTCCGCCAGCCCGCCGACCATTGCGGCTTCGGCAAAGGCCTGAACGAAACCGGCAGCGGGATGCAGATGGTTCATCGCCCGCGCGGCAATGAACAGCGCCGCCATGGCGATCAGCATACCCGTAGCCACGATCCGCATCCGCCGCGCAGGATGAACCGTCGCGATCGGGGCAGGGCGGGGCGCGCGCAACATCTTCATGACGGCTTAACGGTTAGCCGGCCGGTTCGTTCACGCAACGAAAAAGGGCGGCCCCTGCGAGCCGCCCTCTCATTCTCAACGTCTGGCTGTGCTTAGAAGCGGAAGCCTATGCCGACGACGCCTGCGTCGCGGCCACCGATGCCGTCTTCATATTCCGTGCGCTGATATTCAGCCGAAATATAGGTACGCGGCGTCACCGAATATTCCAGGCCACCGCCATAGCGCACGCCCTCGAAAGACTGATGGCCGCCCGCGAATTCGGCGCGGCTGTTGGTGTAGCCGACCTTGCCGAACGCCAGAACCTGCGGCGTCATGACGTAGCCGAGACGGACCGACGCTGCGATGTCGCGGCTGGCGTCGACGCCCCGACCGTCGGTGGTGGAGTCACCGAAGGACACTTCCGGGCCGAAGGTGACGCGGTTGGCGACGGCGATATCGTAGCCCGCGTTCACGCCGTAGCTGAAGCCCTTTTCGCCTTGAATCTTGTCAAAGCCCATGGTCACGCCCGCGCGCGGCCCGGTGAAGGGCGCTGCATCCTGAGCGAAAGCGGGAGCAGAAACAGCAGCGGCAGCAGCAATGGCTGCGAAAATCACAGTCTTCATAAAGTCCTCGATATTTATAATTCTCACCGTGAATTTATATTCATACGGCGTTCAAGTTCGATACAAAGGCAAGGTGCAATTTATGCACCTATCCCCCTGCGGCATACCGCGACATTATCTCGTCGGGATATCCCCGGTCTGCATCGTGACCGTGCGAGGCCATCTAGGTTCGCGAAATTCGATTGAAAAGGCTTGAAGGATTATTTTGCCGAACTTTGATCAGTTGTGTTGCAAAACTGTTACATTGCCGAAGTCCGCGCAAGCCACTGGAATCCGGCTGGCAGTAAGGCGGCTTCCCTGTTTGACGTCGCCCATTTCCGGTGACAGGGTGGCGGCATGAAACTGTTCGAGCGGGTGTTGCAACGTCTGGTCTCTCGCGGCCAGCTTACGGTATTTCTGGCGAATGGGCGCCACATTATGGTTGGACAGCCCGACCCCGCCTTTCCCGATCTGGTGCTTCGTTTCGCCGACAAGAAAGTGCCGCTCGACATCGTCAAGGACCCGCGTCTGGGCTTTGCCGAAGCCTGGATGGATGGCCGCATCACAATTGAAGGCGGCGGCATCATGGAGTTTCTCTCCATGCTTCGCGCCAACAATCCGTGGGAAAGCGGTCGGTCGATCGACGACAAGAGTGCGTTCAGCCGCGGCTTCAAGACCGTGCGGCAAAAGCTCTGGCGCGCCAATCACAAAGCGCGATCGAAGGCGAATGTCGCCCATCATTATGATCTTTCCGGCGCGCTTTACGAACTCTTCCTTGACCGCGACCGTCAATATAGCTGCGCCTACTTCCCCGACGCCGCCAATGCAGCGGGCATCAGTCTGGAGCAGGCGCAGGAAGACAAGAAGGCGCATATCGCCGCCAAGCTGGCGTTGAAGCCGGGCATGAAGGTACTGGACATCGGCTGTGGCTGGGGTGGGATGGCGCTGTATCTTCATCGGACCTGCGGCGTCGATGTCACCGGCATCACCCTGTCCGAGGAGCAACTGAAAGTCGCGCGACAACGGGCGCAGGATGCAGGCGTCACCGATCATGTTCGGTTTGAACTGATCGATTATCGCGACATGACGGGACAGTTCGATCGCATCGTATCGGTCGGCATGTTCGAACATGTCGGTACGGCGCATTATCGCACCTTCTACAACAAGTGTCGCGACCTGTTGACGCCCGCTGGCGTGATGCTGATCCATACAATCGGGCGGATGGGCGGACCGGGCATCACCGACGCCTTCACGCAGAAATATATCTTTCCCGGCGGCTATATCCCCGCCTTGTCGGAAATGATTCAGGGTAGCGAAGATACGCGCCTGATGGTCACCGATGTCGAAGTGCTGCGCGTGCATTATGGGCTGACCATCCGCGAATGGTACAAGCGGACGCTGGCGCACAAGGCGGAGATCGTGGCGCTCTACGATGAGCGCTTCTATCGGCTCTGGACCTTCTACCTCGCCGGAGCCGCGACCGTGTTCGAGCATGGCGGCATGGTCAATTTCCAGGTGCAATATGCCCGCGATCGCCATGCCCTGCCCATCACCCGCGACTATATCGGGGAAGCGGAAGCGGCTATTCGAGGTCGCTGAAAGCCTGAACCCTGGCTGACGGCATCATTCCCGGAGCGTTCAGCCTCGTCCGCGCATTGTTGCTCCATTCCGCCACAAGGTGGACGATGAAGGAGCAAGGAGCATGAAGACACTCTGGAAGCTTGCCGCAGCGCTGAGCCTCGCGGTTGCGGGCGTGTCCGCCACGGCCGTGCCCGCGCAGGCGCAGGGCTATGGCTGGCGGGGCGATCGCGGTGACCGATGGGAAGGCCGTGGCCGTCATTGGGACAACCGTCGCTGGGACAACAGGCGTCACTGGCGCGACGATCGCCGCTGGCGGGACGACCGGCGCTGGCGCGGCGGTTACGGCTATCGCCAGCGTTGCTGGACGGAATGGCGTCATGACCGTTGGCGCCATCGCGATGTGCGCGTACGTCGCTGCCGCTAAGGTATCACGATGTGCGCGTACGTCGCTGCCGCTAAGGTATCACGGGGCGGCCCGTTCCCTGACGGGCCGCCGCTGTTGACGGGAGCGGGGCGGGAGGGCTAGGCGCAGTCGATCAATTCAGGGACTTTTACCACATGAGCGACACGCCGCCCGACCGTCTTTCCACCAATCCAAAAAGCCCCCATTTCGACATGGACGTGCTTCAGCGCGGCATCGGTATCCGTTTCAAGGGACGCGAGCGTAAGGACGTCGAGGAATATAGCATTTCCGAAGGCTGGATTTGCGTTGCAGCTGGCAAGACCCGCGATCGCCATGGCAATCCGCTGACTATCAAGCTGTCGGGCGAGGTCGAAGCCTGGTACGAAACGCCTGCTGCCGATGGTGACGATGCTGCGACGACGGAGACCGATGCCGACAAGGACTGATCGTCAGTTCAACCGCGCCGACCGCCGCACATCCGCGATGATCGCGCTTAATGAACGCTGCGAAGGCGCGGTATCGGCGTAGCGGGTAACGCGAGGGTCGATCGCCAGCTTCGGCGCGGATGAGCCTTCCTCCGTGTCATCCTCGCCGCCGTCCGCCATCTGGCGGCTCGCCAGTCGCACGCTCTCGCCGAGCGAAGGGTCGGGTGAGAAACGCCGCAGTCTGTCTCGATCCGAATAGATGAAACCATAGGTCGGGTTGGTACGCGCGCCCATTTGGCCGGTCGGGCTGTGCCAGACGCGCACTTCGCTCCAGTCGCCCTCGTCCGACACGTCGATCGCCAGAACGTCTTCCTCGATCGCACCGGGGACGGACCAGTTGGCATGGCGAATAAGGACGCGACGGTCGTCGAGCACCCGGCTTACCACCGCGACGTGGCCCAATACCATGTGGCCGCTCGGGCGAAAGGCAAGCACAGCGCCGCGCCGGGGTAAATGCCCGCGCTTATATTGGCCTGCCGCCTGGTTCCACCACGTCAGCGCGTCGCCCCGGATGTCCACACCCGACACGAGACGGGCATAAGGCACGCACTGAAGGAAGGCCGCACCCCAGGCAGGCGCCGCAGCAGCCATCATGCCGGGCAGCAGCAACGCTGCGCTCCAGCGGAAAAATCGAGACATTTTTGCGATCCCAAACCGGATTCGCCCCACCGGCGACGGGTTTAGGAGAAGAGGTTTAGAATCTAGTTAATATCGTCGAAACCGTAAGCGGGCCGTTGCTCAATCGAATCGTACAGATCAGAAGGCGCTGCGCATCCCGGCGCCGCCCATGTCGGCCGCAGCGACCTGCACCGGCATCGCGGGCTTGTCAGCTTCTGCATAGATGAAACCGCGCGCCGCGTTGGAGCGCAAGCCGAGGTCGCCGATTGGACCGTACCATACACGGACGTCGGTCCAGTCATTGTTCGCCGACACATCTATCGCGCGGACATTGCGTTCGATGCCACCGCGGCGCGACCAGTTGGCGTGCGTCAACAGCACTTCGCGATCGCTGACGACCTTGCTCACCATTGCGACATGACCCACAGGCATCCGACGGCTGGCCGCGAACGCGAGCACGGCACCGACGCGCGGTTCATGGCCGCGTGCATAATGACCTTCTGCCTGGTTCCACCAAGTGTTGGCATTGCCGAAAAGCTGAATGCCGGAAATTTCGCGGGCAAACGGCGCGCACTGGAGCGTTCCAGCCGTCACAGGCGTAACGATCAGGGAAGAAAGCACAAAAAGAGTCGCTGCGAAAACTGCGCGAAAACCACCGATCATGCGATTGCCACCCCAAACTTTTAGGCTGTCGTGCCTGTCGAGAGGCGTTAGGCCAGAGGGCGATTAACAAGAAAAGAATGAGGCGATGAACCGTTGTTCATCCACGATCTTTCGCGGAACCGGATATACAGCCTGCTGTTACGGTCAAGCGGGTAGCATTGACCAAGTCGTTGAACAGACTTGATTCTGTTCCTGTCATCCAGATTTGTCCGCCTGTCTCGTGCAGCCTGTCGAACAGCGCGGCTCGCCGCAACGGGTCAAGATGCGCTGCCACTTCGTCGAGCAACAGCACCGGTGGCTGGCCCCGTTCGCCCGTCACGAGGGCTGCATGGGCAAGCAGGATGGAGAGCAGCAGCGCTTTCTGCTCCCCCGTCGAACAGAGCGCCGCCGGTTGATCCTTGGCCACATGAATAACAGACAAGTCGTGCCGGTGCGGGCCGGATAGAGTTCGCCCCGCCGCCGCATCGCGCCGCCGTTCGCGCGCCAGTCTTCCGGCCAGGGCCTCTCCATCATCTTCCGTTTCGATGGCGACGTGAGGCCGGGCGAACGGCTCATCAGGCTGAAGCGCTAGCACCTTGTTGAGCCGGGCGACGAGGTCCGCGCGGGCATGCGCCAGCGCATCGCCATGCTCCCCCATCTGCGTTTCCAAGGCCGTCAGCCATGCCGGGTCGGCGCGTGCCGGATCGCTGAGCAGCCGGTTGCGCGCCCGCATGGCCGCATCATATCGTGCGCTATGCCCCGCATGCACAGGATGGAGTGCAAGCGTCAGCCTGTCGAGAAATCGCCGCCGCCCGCCGGGGCTGTCGAGAAAGAGCCGGTCCATTGCCGGGGTCAGCCAGACGATCGAGAGATGTTCCGAAAGCGCATTGGCGGTGGAGGCCACGCCTCCGATCCGCACCTGCCGCCGCTCCGGCGCACCCGCCGTGACGCCTGTGCCTAAAACGACGCCATCGACTTCGGCGGCGATGCCGAAACCGCCCGATCCGTCCTGTCGCGCCATCGCGCTCAATGCCGCGCTGCGCAGACCGCGCCCAGGTGCCAGCATCGACACCGCCTCCAGGATGTTGGTCTTGCCAGCACCATTGTCGCCGGTCAGCAAGATGAAAGCGTGGTCGGGCACGATCAGCGCATCCGCATGATTGCGGAAATCGCTCAAGGTCAGGCGGCCGATCATCGTCGTCGCTCTAGCCGTCGAACGCAAAAGAGGGAAGCGCCTAACAGCGCTTGCGCGTCACCGCCGTGCCATCGTTGATCATCGTCAGCGTCTTGCCGTCCGCCGATGGTTTCAACGTCACGGTCCGTGTCCAGCTCTGCCCTTCTCCGGTGAACGCGGCGCGCACCGCAAACCCATCCTGCTTGAGCTCGACCTGATCGACCGTGCCGACGCTTTCGTGGAATATCAGCTTGGCCGGATCGATGGTGAGGTCGAGATCGTCGGATCGATCGCCGCAGCGTGCCGTGACACCGGCCCAGCGCCCCTGAAGACTTGCCGGGATCATGCCGTCCTTTGCCCTCTCGGCGTTGGGTTTGCCAAGATCGGGCTTCGGTTCAGTGGGGGTAATCTCGTTATTCGCTGCTGGCATATCGTCGACCTGCGGCACGCTCTGATCGATGATGTTGGTGACGACGCCAGGGCGACTGTCGCCTTCCTTGTCGCGTTTCTCAGAATTGCAGGCGGACAGCATCGCGATCAGGAGCAGGGGCAGGGCGGCACGCATCTCCCATCAACCAGCCATCCCGTTCGCGGTTCCGTCACCCATGACGTTCATCCTCGTGGCTCCCTCTTGCGCCGCACACACATTGCGATCATCACCCGTCCTACCATTTTCCGGGAGTCGGTCCATGAAGCGCGTCATTCTATCTCTCGCTCTTGCCACGGGTTTGTTAGGTTCGGGCAGCGCTATGGCGGCGCTCGCCGTCGGAGCCAAGGCACCCGACTTCACGACGCGCGGTGCGATTGCCGGCAAGACCTTTACAGTTACGCTGTCGCATCAGCTGAAGCGCGGGCCGGTCGTCCTCTACTTCTTCCCTAAGGCGTTCACGCCGGGCTGTTCAGCGGAAGCGCGCGAGTTCGCGGAGAATATCGACAAGTTCAAGGCGGCGGGCGCGACGGTGATCGGCATGTCGGCCGATCCGGTGGACGATCTCGTCGCCTTCTCGACCAAGGAATGCGCGGGCAAGTTCGCGGTCGCCTCGGCTGGGCCGAACATCGTGTCGGGCTATGATGTCGCGCTCAAGATGCGTCCGGGCATGACCGACCGCACATCCTACGTCATCGCGCCGTCAGGTCGCATCGCCTTCGTCCACAGCGAAATGAACTATGCCGAGCATGTGAAGAGCACGCTCGCCGCCGTCGAGGCGATGAAGCAGAAGTGAGTGGGCGCAGGCGGCGCGCTTATGCGATCGCCGCCTGCTTTTCCGCTGCCAGCCGGTCCAGCTCGGCGCGGCTCTTTTTCTCACTCGCGGACTTGAGCTGGCCGCACGCCGCCATGATGTCGCGGCCGCGCGGCGTGCGGACCGGCGCGGAAATGCCGCCTTCGAACACGATGCTGGAAAAGCGGCGGATGCGCTCTGGCGTGGAACATTCGTAATCGGTGCCAGGCCAGGGGTTGAACGGGATCAGGTTGACCTTGGCCGGGAGGTCATATTTGCGCAATAGGCGGACGAGTTCGCGCGCGTCGTCATCGCTGTCATTCTTGTCCTTGATCATCACATATTCGAACGTGATGCGGCGCGCATTGTTGGCGCGCGGATAGTCGGCACATGCCTGAAGCAGTTCCTCGATACCATATTTGCGGTTGAGCGGTACAAGCTCGTCGCGCACGTCCTTTGTCACGGCATGCAGCGATACGGCGAGGTTTACGCCGATCTCCTCACCCGCACGCGCCATGGTGGGAACGACACCGCTAGTGGACAGAGTGATGCGCCGCCGCGACAATGCCAGACCGTCGCCGTCCATGACGACCTTCAGCGCGTCGCGAACATTGTCGAAATTATAGAGCGGCTCGCCCATGCCCATCATGACGATGTTGGTCAGCATCCGACCGTCCGATGTATATTGCGGCGCATCGTCGCTCTCGTCGTCATTGACGCTCGCCATGCTGCCACGCGGCCATTCGCCAAGCGCGTCACGCGCCAGCATCACTTGGCCCACGATCTCGCCCGGCGTCAGATTGCGCACCAGCCTCATCGTGCCGGTGTGGCAGAAGCGGCAGTTAAGCGTGCAGCCGACCTGGCTCGACACGCACAGCGTGCCGCGATCCGCATCGGGGATGAAAACCATTTCATAATCCTGGCCGTCATCCGATCGCAGCAGCCATTTGCGCGTGCCGTCGTTCGAAACCTGCGCATCGACGACGTGCGGCCGCCCGATGACGAAGCGCTCCGCCATCCAGCCCCGCATCGGGCGGGCAAGGTCGGTCATCTGTTCAAAGTTGGTTTCGCCGCGATGATAGAGCCAGTGGAAAATCTGCTTCGACCGCAGCTTGGCGGCCTTGGCATCTAGTCCGCTTTCCTCGAACACCGCCTTGATCTGCGCGCGCGACAGGCCGAGCAGGTCGGTGCGGCCATCTTCGCGCGGTGTGACGGCGCGGGGTACGGGCACAGGATCGATAGCGCCGGGAATCGGCATCAAGGGGCTGGCGGATGATTGCATGGCCGCGCACATAGTCAATTTTTGCGGTTTTTTAAAGGCCGCCCGGACGATCCGGTAATCAGCGTAATCTGGCGCATCCCAGCGCCGCCGCGTCGATTGCTGTCGCCGCGCCGCGCAGCGCATAGCTGTCGGCAAAGGCGCGGCCGCGCGCATCGAGAGTGGCTACGCTCATACTGCCGCCAGAGCGCATCGCCGCGATGATCGCCGCATCGTCACGGCTGTCGCGCGCCCAGGCATCCCTCTGCCCCGCGACAAGAGCGAAGCGCCGCTCGCCCACGCTCAAGGTGACGGGCGCATCGTTTGATCGCGTGCGGCTAAGGCGTATATGGAGTTGCCCGCGGACATGCTGTCGCGGCCAATTTCCGACCGAGGCGAAACCGTTTGCGTTGCGAGGGGCGCCTGCAGGCATGGCGATGGCATAGCAGCGCGGGACGGCAGGATCGCGAAAGGTGCCCCATCCCTCGAACACGCCCAGTGAATCGCGTGCCATGGCTGGGGAAGACGCCATCATCAGGGCGATGGCAAGGCGGGCGGCAAGGCGCATGGCAACGGCTAAGCGCAGGACGCATCGCTTTGCAACCCGCTTCGTCCTAAAGCCGCACGGGGCGCTTGCAGGGACCGCAACAGCGGTTATGAAGAAGCATCCATCATTGTCGCCGGGATTCGACCGAACCCCCGGCCATCGGCTTAAAAAGAACGGACAGAACAGGGACATGAAGGCCACCATCGAACGCGCAACGCTCCTCAAGAGCCTCAGCCACGTCCAGTCGGTGGTCGAGCGGCGCAATACGATCCCCATTCTGTCCAACGTCCTGATCGAAGCATCGGCGGACGGCGCGATCAAGCTGATGGCGACCGACCTCGACATCCAGATTGTGGAAAGTGTTTCGGCCCAGGTCGAGCAGCCCGGTGCCACAACTATTTCCGCGCATACATTGTTCGACATCGCTCGCAAGCTGCCCGAAGGCAGCCAAGTGTCGATCCATGCCGCCGACGGCAAGATGCTGATCCAGGCCGGACGCGCTCGCTTCAACCTCTCCACCCTGCCGCGCGACGACTTCCCCGTCATCGCCGAGGGCGACCTGCCGACGCGCTTCGAACTGCCCGCCGAAACGCTGAAGCAGATCATCGACAAGACCCGCTTCGCCATCTCGACCGAAGAGACGCGCTATTATCTGAATGGCATCTATTTCCATGTGTCGGATGAAGGGCAGCCGGTGCTGAAGGCGGCCGCCACCGACGGTCATCGCCTTGCCCGTGTCACGGTGCCGCGTCCCGATGGCGCAGATGGCATGCCCGGCATCATCATCCCGCGCAAATGCATCGCCGAACTGCGCAAGCTGCTGGATGAAGTCGATGGCTCGGTCGAGATCGCTCTGTCGGCTAGCAAGATTCGCTTTGGTCTGGGCAGCGCGATCCTGACCAGCAAGCTGATCGACGGCACTTTCCCGGATTACAGCCGGGTGATCCCGACCGCGAACGACAAGCTGCTCAAGATCGATCCGCGCAGCTTCGAGGATGGCGTCGATCGCGTCGCCACCATCGCTACGGAAAAAACGCGTGCGGTGAAAATGAGCCTCGACAAGGATCGCATCACCTTGTCGGTCACCAGCCCCGAAAATGGCACTGCGGCCGAAGAAGTCCCAGGCGCATTTCAGGGTGAGGGTTTCGACATCGGTTTCAATGCGCGCTACCTGCTCGATATATTAGGGCAGATCGACAGTGACCTCGTCGAATTGCATCTGGCCGATGCCGCCGCGCCCACGCTGATTCGTGAGAACGACCACAGCCCGGCACTGTATGTGCTGATGCCGATGCGTGTGTGATCCGAACACGCAAATTGCATAATTTGTGCAGGATGTTGCGGCTTTGAAGTAATCCTCTGGCAAGGAAGTGGCGCTAAAGCTTAGTGCCATGCCCCAGATCCGCCTGTCCCTGTCCGACACCAACGCGCGCGCGATGAGCCTGACTGCCGCGTTGGGATTGACGGAAAGCGGGACGGACGTATCCGCATCCTGGATTTCTGGTGCCTATGTCCATATCGCGCGCCTTTGGCCGCTGATCCTGCTCGCCAAGCTCTGCATCGTCGCCTGGCTCGGGCTACCCTTCTTCCAGAGCCTCAATCTTGGTCAAGCCGCAGCGATGGCGACCATGCTAGTGGCGGATGGAGCGCTGATCCTCGTTCCGCGCGGAACGAAATTTCAGGCGCACAAACCGCATGTGCAGAGCTGGGCGATGCTACCGATGCTCTTTCTGTCGGGTCTTACCTTCAGCCTGTGGCTAGGCGGACAGCCGCGCGCGCATATCGACTCGCTGCTTATTTCGGCTGTACCTGATCTGTCGGTGGCGCTCCTTGCCGTTTGCATCGTCGGCAACCGCCGCCTGCTCGGCATCAGCTATTTTACCGGCGCACTGCTCCTGTCCGCCGACAATGTCGTGCAGGCCGCGATCCTTGTCAGCAGTATCGTCGTCATGGCGATCGCCACGCTGCGGCAGGCGAAGGCCGACCGCGATCGGGAGATCGAGCGACATCAGCAGGACCTGCGCGCCCAGCGTGCCGATCGCCTGCTTCAGGAACATGAGCGGTCAGGACGCGGCTGGTTCTGGGAAACCGATCGCCATGGCTGCCTCACCTATATTTCGGATACGCTGGTCGAGACTCTGCGCACGCAGAGCAAGGGACTGATCGGCCGCCCGGTTACGGACATCATCTGCGTTGGCGACAGGCAGCAAAGCGACGGTGAACGCACCATCGGCTTCCATCTCTCTGCCCGCACCGGCTTTTCCGACATCGCCGTGCGGGCTGCGCTGGCGCGGGAAGAGCGCTGGTGGTCGATGTCGGGACAGCCCGTCTTCAACGAATATGGCCAGTTTCATGGCTTTCGCGGCAGCGGTACCGACCTTACAGAAATGCGACGTAGTCAGGCCGAAGTCACGCGGCTTGCTCAGTTCGATTCGTTGACGGGTCTTGCCAATCGGGTGCAGATGCTCCGTTCGCTGGAGCAGGCCGTGGCTGGGGCTGAGGGCAAGCCCGGCGCCTGTACGCTGATGATGCTGGACCTCGACCGGTTCAAGAGCGTCAACGACACGCTCGGCCATCCGGCGGGTGATTCGCTGCTGCGTCAGGTCAGCCTGCGCTTGCAAAAGGTGGTCGGCGATCGCGGTCTTGTCGGACGGCAGGGCGGCGACGAGTTCAAGGTGCTGTTGCCGGGCCATCACGACCAACAAAGTCTCACGATTCTCGCGCAGGCGATCATCGCCGATGTTTCGCGTCCTTACACGGTCGAAAGCAGCCTGGTCACCATCGGCGTTTCGATCGGTATTTCCGGCTCACCCCATGACGGCGTCACCGCCGACGCGCTGACGCGGAATGCCGACCTCGCGCTTTACGCCGCCAAGGGTGACGGGCGTGGGGTCCATCGCTTCTATTCGTCGGATATGCATGCGGATGCGGATGCGCGCCGCAAGTTGGAGGAGGATTTGCGTTACGCGCTCGCCTCCGACCTGCTGCATATCGTCTATCAGCCAGTCGTCTCGTCGAAGACCGAGCGAGTCACGGGCTACGAAGCGCTGTTGCGCTGGACGCACCCGGAGCGCGGCCCGATCTCGCCCACGATATTCATCCCGATCGCGGAAGACAGCGGTCTCATCGCGCAGCTTGGCGAATGGGTACTCCGAACCGCATGCCGCGATGCCGCGCAGTGGCATGACGGCGTCCGCGTCGCGGTCAACGTGTCGCCGACGCAGTTCGCCAACCCCGGTTTCCCATCGACCGTCGTCAATGCGCTCGCCAGTGCGCAACTCGCGCCCGAACGGCTTGAGCTGGAAATTACCGAAAACGTGTTCCTGAGCGACGACGCCGATACCGACGCGATGTTCACTCGACTGAAATCGCTCGGCGTTCGTCTGGCGCTTGACGATTTCGGTACCGGCTATTCGTCGCTCGGCTATTTGAAGAAAGCGCCGTTCGACAAGATCAAGATCGACCAGAGCTTCGTGCGCGGTGCCGCCACCAAGGGCAGCCGCAACAGCGCCATCATCAAGGCAATTGTCAGCCTTGCCGAAGCGTTGGGAATGGACACGACGGCAGAGGGCGCGGAAACACAGGACGAACTCGCCCTCATCCGCGGCCTCGGGTGCAGCCATATCCAAGGCTATGTCTATGGCCATCCCATGACGATGGCAGAAGTCGTTGCGCGCCAGCAGGAGGCAGGCGTCGCCGCCGCGCCTGTCGGCTTCCGGTCCAGTCGACCGGAACGCAAGACGATGCTGCGCACCATCGCCGTCCACCATGACGGCCATGTCTATACCGGGCGCGTGCGCAACATCTCGGCAACCGGGGCGCTGATCGAGGGGCTGTGGAACGTACCGGTGGGAACGCTCTTCTCGATCGATCTGTCGGACATCATCTCGGTCAACGCGACCGCGCGCTGGTCGAAAGACGACCGGATGGGCGTGGAGTTCGCAGGCCCGATCGATGTCGCGAGCCTGCGCAATCCCCCCCGCGCATTGGCATCCTGATCCCGTCCGCTCAACTGCGCGGCGGCCCCGGCGAGAAGAAGAGCTTGCGGAAACTCACCGTCACCGCGCGACCGAGCGGATCGAGATAGTCAGGCTGGTAGCGCAGTGGCGTCGCCCCGGTCGCATCGCGCACCTGCTGGCGTTGGTTGAACAGATTGTCGATCCCGATGGACACACGCGATCCGCGCAGGATTGGGACGTTCTTCACGAGGGTCGGCATCTGTCCCAGATTGGCGAAGATACGCAGATTGGCGGTAGCGAGGCTGCCGAAGTCGAGCCGCGACGCGCCGCCCAGTGCTCCATCGACATGGGTACCGCTTTGCCAGTCGACACCCAGTCGTGCGCCGATGCCGTTGTTGGTGTAGCCGACCCGCGCGGACACCTCATGACGGGGTTGTCAACCCGATGATCCCGTC
>CAJYHD010000513.1 GCA_913773715.1 uncultured Sphingobium sp. | reverse complement strand
CGCAGTTACGAGATCAGCCTATCAGCGCGAAGTCGCTCAAACAGCGTGAAGAATGCATCGGCGGTGGGTTGGTACCTGGCGAAACCAAGACGCCGGCTTTTGGACATGTCTGTCACGACCTCGATTGGCCGACCCAAGTCGGCATCGGTATGCCAGGGTGACGCTAGGCGAGTAAGATGCGGTTCCGTCAGCCCTGTGCGGGTCGCGATCTCACGCCATAATCCGGCATCATCCGCCATTTGCTGTTCCAAAGGCCGATCGGTGCCATCGAACGGCGTGGCCTCGATGCCGAACCAGTCGGCGATGCGAGTCCACATCCACTGCCAGCGGAAAATGTCGCCATTGACCACATTGAAGGCTTCGTCATGCGCGGCCTCGGTTTCCGCCGCCCACAGCAGATGACGCGCAAGTTGACCGGCGTCGGTCATGTCGGTGAGCCCCGACCACTGCGCTTCGGAACCCGGGAAGGTGAAGGGGCGTCCGGTCTCGCGGCTTGGTCACCCGTGAAGAAGCCGACAAGCCCGACATCGGCCATTCGCTGTTCAGCTTCAAGAGTTAGTGCCACTATTTGATCCCCCTAATGATCTAAATCGTCGCAAAAACCGCCCAAGCAAAAGCCGCTAGCAAAGCCCAGACTGCCACATTCGCAGTGCATGGACTGGCCGTCCATTTACCGATGATCGAGAGCGCAGATGCAAGTAGGGCCAAAAAGAACCCTACGAAGGCTATCCACGCACGCCCCAGAAACGAAAGTTTGACAGCGTTCCGCTCGCCGCCGGGCTGACGTGCTTCAAATGCGGTAGCGATGCTTCCGATGTAAATAAGGATCAGACACGCCAACGCCGTGCCAGCGGTCACGACCTCGCCCGAAACGTTGATACCGTCTATCCCTGGCCCCCTTCATCAGAGAGTGCCGGAACAGTATCAGGGTCGCAACAAGAATTAGTGCGGGTTTGTAAAGTGCATAATCGCCAAACCTTTGCAAGCCCGTGATGTGCCGAGCTGTTTCCCACCGTTCCAGGGTGTTTAGAACCGATCCATTACCGAAATCGGTGATTATTACCGACAATATCACAGCTAAGTGCTTGAAATTGGCTGGTGACCCCTACGGGAATCGAACCCGTGTTTCAGCCGTGAGAGGGCCGCGTCCTAACCGCTAGACGAAGGGGCCAACCGTCGCGCTGGGCGCGGGGCAGGGGATGCGCTCTAAGCAGAGGGAGGCTTGGCGTCAAGCAGCGCTGAGCATCCCCCCAATAAAAAACCACCCCATGCAAGCATGGGGTGGCCAAGGTTCAGGGAGGAGACGCCTCCCGAAAGAGGCATCAATACGACACACCCGAAAGGGGGGCAGGTGCGCCGCATGTTCGAAAGATAGGCCAGCTCCTTCTCACTTTCAAGAGGGCTGACCTACCTTGGACTGTAATTTATCGAATAAGCTATTTTGTGATCGCAATCAGACGTTTGCAGCTTCAGGCGCGTCGGGCAAAGCGATCGGACCCTTGCCCTGCGAAACTTGCGCTTCGAAGAGATCGCGCATGAGTTGCAGGGAGAAGAGGTGTGCGTAGATAAGCGGCAGCATGCCGTTCTGATTGATCTTGCGCAGCTGATCGCCACGCATTTCGCGCAGCTTTTCTTCATTCACCATACGGAAGCCGCGATACACGAAGGGCTGTTCGATGCCGGGCGACTGAATGGCGACCTCACCGTCCATGAACAGGTCCATTTCCTGAAGGTCGCGCACGAACTGGCTGGTTCGAGCAGCAGCCTGCTCGAACTCTTCGCAGAACTTCAGCACGCCCTGCGTCTGCTCCGTCGGCTGACCATTGTCGAACAAGCGCTGGCCTTCATCGAACGTACCAACCCCTTCAGAGGTAGGGTCGAAGCACAGAGACAGTTCATCGCTCTCGGGACGCAGCTTCGCGAGCATCCAGGGGTAGCGGCGGACATAGGCCGGGACGTAGGCCGGTCCCCGCAGCTTGCCGTCATCGTCCATGAATGCGTTGACACCTTCGTTGAGGCCCATCAGCAGCAACGGCACGGCGTCCGCGCCAGCCGAGAAAATGATCGGCGCATGACGCTGCGCGACGATGAACTCGTCGCAGGTGAGGGGAACGGCATGCTGATTCTTGAGGAAGGGCGCGGCGTCTGACGAGCGCATGCTGTAGTCGGCATGATCCTGGCTGCTGAGCGGGATCAGGTCGTTGTAGAAGATCGGCAGGGTGTTCGCGGGCGCGCTGGCCATGTCAGATATCCATTCCTCTCAGAAGCGGCACGATCTGCGCCGCTCGACGTCAAAAACTGCCGCAGGGCGATAAAGGGCCGGGGGCCGGGTGGCAAACCCTTTCGCGTGAGGGCGTGCCATCCGGCGGTTCAACAGGTTGCGGGACCGTCATGCTTCGTCGGGCAAGGGGATGAGCTTGCCCGGGTTGAACAGGCCTTCAGGATCGAACGCGGCCTTGATCGCGCGCAGCGCGCCAATCCGCGCGGGGCTCGCGAGACGGCCCAGTTCCGCGCGCTTCATCTGGCCGATGCCATGTTCGGCGGAGATAGAGCCGCCCGCCGCCACGACGGCATCGTGCACGAAGCGGTTGATCGCCGGTCCTTCCGCCGCGATCCAAGTAGCGCCGTCCGGGGTTCCCTTCGGCGCACGGACATGAAAATGGACGTTGCCGTCGCCCAGATGGCCGAAGGAGGAGGCGGTATGGCCGGGGAACGTCGCCTCCGCCTTCGCCGCCGCATCGATCATGAAGGCGGGCATTTTCGCGACGGGAACACTGATGTCGTATTGAAGCGCTGGACCCTGCGCCTTCTCCGATTCAGAGAGGGATTCGCGGATGCGCCAGAAAGCTTCAGCCTGCGCCTCGTTCGTGGCGATGGCGGCATCGATGGCGATCCCGGCCTCGAAGGCGGCGGCCAGCGCCTCTTCCAGCCGCGCAGTGGGACCGGGTTCGGACATATCGGCATGATCGACCTCGATCAGCACATGCCAAGGAGTGCGCGTCTCAATGGGACAACGGGTCGCGGGAATATGCGATAGGACATGGCCAAGCCCGTCATCGGCAATCACTTCGAACCCCTCGACAACATCGCCGAGCCGTTCTTCGATCAGGCGTAGCAGGCGCAGCGCTTGCGCAGGTGTTTCGACGCCAACCCATCCAACCGCACGTGCAGCGATTGCGGGCACGAGCCGTAACGCCGCTGCCGTCACGATGCCGAGCGTCCCCTCCGCGCCGATCAGCAATTGCTTGATGTCATAGCCGCGATTGTCCTTCTTGAGCGCATCAAGGCCGTCGAAGATCGATCCGTCCGGCAGCACCGCCTCGATGCCCTCCACGAGTGCGCGCATCGTGCCGTGACGCAGGACCTGCGTGCCGCCGGCGTTGGTGGACACCAGCCCGCCGATCGTCGCCGATCCCTTTGCGCCGAGGCTCAACGGGAAGCGCCGTCCTGCCGCCTCCGCCGCATCGTGCAGGACGGACAGGATCACGCCGGCTTCGCACACCGCCAGATTGTCATCCGGCGACAAGGTACGGATCGCATTCATCCGCCGCAGCGACAGGATGAGTGCCGAACCATCAGCGGGCGGCGTCGCACCGCCGACCATCGATGTGTTGCCTCCCTGTGGCACCAGCGGCACGCCCAGTTCCGACGCAAGCTTGACGGTATCGGACACCTCCTGCGTCGAGGCGGGCGACAGGATCGCGACGGCCGACCCGTGGAAACGACCGCGCCAATCGTTCACCCAAGGGGCTATGTCATCTGCTTCGATGATAACGCCCTTAGGGCCGAGCAGCGCCTGAAAGCGCGCGATGATGTCTTGTCCGATCATGGCAACAGCTACGCCCAAATTCATCGACCGTTCAACCATTTGTCTCTAGCGTTATCGTTCAAAGGGGTCCGACTTGTTTCAATCCGTCCTGCTGCTGCCCATGATGATGCTGGCCGCGCCTGCGGGCGAGCCTGTGGAAATGGCGCAACTGACCATTGAACGGCGGGTGATCATTCGCGTACCGATGGCACGCAGGGGCGGTGCCGCACCGCGCAATGCGCCGCCCCCAGCCGATCGGTGGGAGGAGAAGAAGGGGCCACGCTGCATCGCGCTGAGGTCGATCCGGTCGGCATCGATCGTCGGGCGAGGGGGTGTAGATCTTACCCTTGCCGACGATCATCGCTATCGTGCGCGGCTGGAGCGGGGCTGCGATTCGGCGGGCTTCTATTCCGGCTTTTACGTCGAACCGGATGAGGACGGGTCGCTCTGTTCGGGTCGGGACGAGTTGAAGGCACGCAGCGGCACCAGTTGCGCGATTGACAGTTTCCGCCGATTGGTCGAGCCGGACCCTGAAGATTGACGATATTCGTCGCCAAATGTGCGAATTTCTTGACAAGCGGCCAATATTTTCGCAAGGCGCGCGCGATTTCTGTGCAGTTTTCGTGTGGCACGGATACTCCTCCTGCATCCGGACCTTTGAATGACTTTTGCCGATCTCGGCCTCTCTGACGAATTGCTCAAGGCCGTAACCGAATCCGGTTACGATACGCCGACGCCCATTCAGGCGCAGGCCATCCCCTCTGTGCTGATGATGAAGGACATCATCGGCATCGCGCAGACGGGAACGGGCAAGACGGCGAGCTTCGTCCTGCCGATGATCGATATCCTGGCGCATGGCCGAGCCCGTGCGCTGATGCCTCGCAGCCTGATCCTGGAGCCGACGCGGGAACTCGCCGCACAGGTGGCGGAGAATTTCGAGAAATACGGCAAGTATCATAAGCTTTCCATGGCCCTGCTGATCGGCGGCGTGCAGATGGGCGATCAGGTCAAGGCGCTGGAGAAGGGCGTCGACGTGCTGATCGCAACGCCGGGTCGGCTGATGGACCTTTTCGAGCGGGGCAAGATTCTGCTCAACGGCTGCAACATGCTGGTGATCGACGAAGCGGACCGCATGCTCGACATGGGCTTCATTCCCGATATCGAACATATCTGCACCAAGTTGCCCGCCCAGCGTCAGACTTTGCTGTTCTCGGCGACCATGCCGCCGGTCATCAAGAAGCTGGCCGACCGCTTCCTCAGCAATCCCAAGTCGATCGAGGTGGCGCGGCCCGCGACCGCATCCACCAACATCACCCAGCATCTGGTGAAGGTCGATTCCCGCAAGAAGCGCGAGGCGCTGCGCGCGTTGTTGGATGCGGAAAATGTGCAGAGTGCGGTTATCTTCTGCAACCGCAAGACGACGGTGCGCGAACTCAACAAGAGCCTGCAACGCCACCGCTACAAGTCGGGCGAAATTCATGGCGACATCGACCAGGCGTCGCGCATTGCAGAGCTGGAACGGTTTCGCGACGGCAAGGTTAACATTCTCGTGGCGTCGGATGTCGCGGCACGGGGCCTCGATATCAAGGGCGTCAGCCACGTTTTCAATTTCGATGCGCCCTGGCACCCCGACGACTATGTCCACCGTATCGGTCGCACCGGTCGCGCCGGCGCGAAGGGCGTCGCCTACACCTTCGTCACCAGCGAAGATGCCGAGGCGATCGACAATATCCAGAAGCTGATCGGTACGAAGATACCCTATGCCGATCTGCCGGGCGCGTCGGGCAATGCCGTTTCTGACGGGCAAGAGGAAAAGCCTGCGAAGGGTCGCAGTCGGCGCGGCAGCTCACGAAAAGACGAGCGAGAACCCGCGCGCGCAGAGACCCCGCGTGCCGAGCAACGGACCCGTCCCTCCCGCGAGGAGCGCGCTCCTGCGGAGCCACAGCGTCAGCGTCGCCGCGATCCGGTGGATGATGGTCCAGACGAAGGTTGGAACGGCCCCGTACCGGAATTTCTATCGGTCGGATTTGCCGGGTAACATCCGCGACGTCCAAGCATAGCAAGTCTAGTTTGCTGTAAAATATGTAATATTATGACGGGCTTAACTATTGGTTTCTAAGAAAGCGAGGTTTCTACCTCTTTTCGGAAGTTGCCCGTGTTCGACATTTTGTTCTGCGTACGCGATCAGCATGACATTCGGCTCGTGCTGCTAGCCGCTACGGTTTGCCTGCTTTCGATGCTGACGGGGGTGCTGCTGCTGCGCCAGTCGCGGCTATCGCGGGACAAGGTCGATGGGCGCAAATGGGCGACGCTGGCGGGCTTTGCCGTTGGATTCGGCATTTGGGCGACACACTTTATTGCCATGCTCGGCTACGATCCGGGCATCATCACTGGATATGGCGTCGGTCTGACATCGCTATCGTTGGCGATCGTACTGGTCACGACGATCAAGGGCTTCCTGATCGCGCGCTCGCATCTGCGCGGACGCGCCATGCTCGCAAGCGTGCTGATCGGCGGCGGCTTTTCGGCGATGCACTATGTGGGCATGCAGGGTTTGGAAATGCCTGCAATCATCCAGTGGCGACCGGGCTATGTCGCGCTCTCGATCGTGCTGGCGATCATGCCCTTCTATTCGGCGCTGCGCATAGTCATGGAGCGCCGCAGCCGTTTGAGCGGCTTCATGGCCGGTTTGCTGATGTGTCTGGCCGTCGTCTGCCTGCACTTTACGGGCATGACGGCCATCCACCTGATCCCGTCCCGCGCCGAAAGCGGGATGCTCCTTCTGTCGCCGCGTTCCATGTCGATCATCATCAGCGCGGTATCCGCCGGACTGTTGCTGCTCTGCATGGCGAGCTGGGCCGTTGCGCGCCGCACCCGCGCCGCGATCGCAGCAAGCGAGCGTCAGTTGAGCGCGCTCGTGCATGGCATCTCCGATTGCGCGATCTATATGCTCGATCGCGAGGGGCGAGTGGCGAACTGGAATGCGGGTGCACAGCGTCTCAAGGGATATGAGCAAGGCGAAGTCGTCGGCCATCCTCTCGCGCTCTTTTATATCGCCGAAGATCGTGAGGCGGGCGCTCCCGCGCGTGCTCTGGATGTTGCAGCACGCGATGGCATCTTTACGGGCGAAGGTTGGCGCGTGCGCAAGGACGGCAGCTGCTTCTGGGCGCATGTCACCATCGAACGCATGACGGACGACGCGGGCGCACTTATCGGCTTCGCCAAGATCACGCGCGACATGACGCAGTTCAAGGAAGATCAGGATCGGATCGAAGAGGCGCGGGCGCATCTCGACGCGGCGCTGGAGCATATGCATCAGGGGCTGTGCCTTTACGATGCGAACGAGCGGCTGGTGCTGCGCAACCGCCAGTTTGCGCGGTTGTGGAACCTGCCCGATGATAGCTGCCCGCCCGGAACGTCGATGGTGGAAGTCAGCCGGGCCGCTTTTGCTGCACGGACCGGCGATACGATGCCGGAAGAGCGGCTGGCGAATATGCGCGCGCTGCTTGCGCAATCGCTCGAAAACCCAGACATGCCGCCTATCATCTTCGACTTCAGCGAAGCTTTCGTCGTGTCGATCGCCAGTCGCGCTTTGCCCTCTGGCGGCTGGGTCACGACATTCGAAGATATTACTGAGCGTCGCCGATCGGAAATCCGCATCGCGCACATGGCGCATCATGACGGCCTGACCGGGCTGCCCAACCGTACCAGCTTTAACCGCTGGCTGGATGGCGAAATTGGTCATGGCGCGCGCAACGGCGATCGCATCGCTTTGGTCGCGATCGACCTCGACCGCTTTAAGGAGATCAATGACAGCCAGGGTCATGCCGCCGGCGACGAAGTGCTCCAGCGGATCGCGCAGGCTATGACCGACGCCACGGTCGAGGGCGAGACCGTCGCGCGCTTGGGCGGTGATGAGTTTGCGGCCGCCAAGACCTTTACCGATCCGGCGGAACTGGACGACTTCGTGGCCCGCCTCTCCGCCTGCTTCACGCCCGCAGCGGACGGCCAGATGGTCGGCGCGAGCCTGGGCGTCGCTATCTATCCCTCCGACGCGGCCAATCGCGAGGCGCTGCTCAACAATGCCGACCTTGCCATGTACCGGGCGAA
>CAJYHD010000512.1 GCA_913773715.1 uncultured Sphingobium sp. | reverse complement strand
CGATGAGGTTGGCGCGATCCTTGGGGTTGCCGAGGCCCGCGAAGGTCATCTTGGTGCCGGGCGCGAATTCACGTGGGCTGGTCAGCCAGTGGTCGAGATTCTCGAACGTCCAGGACCCGCCCTTGCTCTTCAAAGCGTCAGAGAAAGCGAAGCCGCCCTTGCCCTTGCCGATTTCCTCACCAACCGTGGCATAGAGGTTGGGGCCGATGCCATTCGCGCCGCCGGAATTGACGGTGTGGCACGCCGCGCACTTGGCGAAGACCTTCTCGCCCGCTGCGACGTCGGCGCTGGCGAGCAGGGTGTTGAGGCCGGGGCCGCTTGCGCCGCCGGCAGCTTCGGTTTCGACGCCTTCGATGGCATAGCCCATCTTTTCAGGCCGTTCGTCGTGGAAATATTTGGAACTGACGATGGCGCCGCCCAGCGCGATGATACCGGCGAACAATGCCCAGCCGGCCACGGTGTTGAAACGATCACCCATTCGCTAGACTTCCCTTGCCTTATGGTCTGGTGGCTGTCACCGCGCCCCCTCTTGGTGGCAAGCCATAATGGCGCGGGCGCGATGGCGCAAGCCGCGAGGTCATCTAAGTGATATTGCGCCGCTTTGCGTGCTTGCGCGGGCGCGCGCGACTTCCTAAGCGCTCGCTTGCCCATGGAAAATTATCCCGCCCCAGCGCGCGCGATCGTCGCGCAACTGGCCGAAAAGGCCGCTGCCGATCCATCGCGCGCCATTTCCTATCAGGGCGCGCCGGGCGCCAATTCGCATCTGGCGGCGCTCGGCTATGCGCCGGACGCCGTGCCGCTGCCCTGCTTCGCGTTCGAGGATGCGATCGATGCGGTGCGGAGTGGGCTGGCTGCGCGCGCGATTATTCCAATCGAAAACAGTTTGCACGGGCGTGTCGCCGACATGCATTTTCTGCTGCCCGAATCCGGGCTGCACATCGTCGACGAATATTTTCTGCGCATCCGCCACTGCCTGATGGCGCCGGACGACAGCCCAGTGACGAGCGCGATCAGCCACCCGCAGGCTTTAGGGCAGTGCCGCCATTACCTGCGTAAGCGCGGCATCCAGCCGGTGTCCTATGCGGATACGGCGGGCGCGGCGGCGCTGGTGGCGGAACGGCGCACGGGCGGAGAGGGGGCGATCGCGCCATACCTCGCCGCAGAACTTTATGGCCTGCGCCTCATCGCCGAGAATATCGAGGACAGCGACGACAATATGACGCGCTTCGTCGTGTTGGCGCGCGAGCCGAAGGTGCCGGTGGCAGGCGTTGGCCCGGTCATGACCACCTTTCTGTTCGAGGTGAAGAATATCCCGGCCGCACTGTACAAGGCGATGGGCGGTTTCGCGACCAACGGCGTCAACATGACGAAGCTGGAAAGCTATCAGCGCGGCGCGAGTTTTGCCGCGACGGAATTCTATTGCGATATCGAAGGGATGCCGGGCGATCCGGCGGTCGATCGGGCGCTGGCGGAGCTGGAATTCCACACCAAGTGGGTGCGTATCCTCGGGAGCTACCGCCAGGCGCGGCCCAGAACGTAAATCGCGCCGATCGGTTCCCGCTAACTTGGTTCTTTAACCAAGCCGGGCTATAAGCGCGGCCATGGTCGCAGCCATCCTCCTGTCTGCCTTCGCGATGAGTGTCATCGTCGGGGTCCGCTACCTGCTGGCGAGCGGCGGATTTGCGCTGGCAACCCGTATCCGGCAGCCGGGATTATATCAGGGTCTCGATAAGCAGATCGGGCGGGAGGTCGCCTGGTCACTCGTCTCTGCCTTGATCTACGGCATCCCGGCGGGCGTAGTGGCCTGGGGCTGGCAGGCGCATGGCTGGACGCGCATCTATGCCGATGTGAGCGCCTATCCGCTCTGGTATCTGCCGGTGTCTGTACTGCTCTATCTCGCCGCGCACGACACATGGTTCTACTGGACGCATCGCTGGATGCACCGGCCCAGGCTCTTCCGGGTCGCTCATGCCGTCCATCATGCCAGCCGCCCGCCGACCGCCTGGGCAGCGATGAGCTTCCATCCGTGGGAGGCGTTGACGGGAGCGGTGGTCATTCCCGCGCTCGTCTTCCTGATCCCGATCCATGTCGGTGCATTGGGCGTGGTGCTGACCATCATGACGGTGATGGGGGTCAGCAATCATATGGGCTGGGAAATGTTTCCGCGCTGGATGGTGCAGGGGCCGATCGGCGGCTGGCTGATCACCGCGAGCCATCATCAGCGCCATCATGAGCAATATGCCTGCAATTACGGGCTGTATTTCCGGGTCTGGGATCGTCTGTGCGGGACGGACCGGGGTCTGGGTGAATTCAAGGTGAAAGGTCGCGCGTGAAGAAGCCTTTGGCAATGTTGGTCGCGGGGGCGATCCTGGGCGGGGCAGCCCCGATCGATACGAAGCAGCCGCTCAGCATGGCGATGGAAGGACTGCGCTCGGGCAAGGGCCATGTGCTGGTCTGCGTCACGCGCGATCCCGACCATTTCCCCGATTGCAGCAGCGATCCCGATAAGCGCCACTTCACCGTGGCCGCGACCGCGAAGGAAATCCCGCTCGGCCTGCTGACGCCGGGCGATTATGCGATCGCGCTGATCCATGACGAAAACGGCAATGGCAAGCTCGATACCTTTGCCGGCATCCCGCGCGAGGGCGTGGGCTTCTCCCGCAATCCGGTGCTGCGTTTCGGCGCGCCCAGTTTCCGATCGGCGCGCTTCCAGGTGGCGGGGTCGGCAGTGGAGCAGGACATCCGGCTCAAATATTTCCTGTGAGGAACTTGTAACCCGCTCGAAACATTGTGGCCCTGAACAAATATTCAGGGACAGGGGTCATACATGTTTCTTTCGCGCCGCTTGCTGGCTGCGGCTACGGCTGTCGGGTTCATATCCCTCTGCACGCCAGCGATGGCGCAACAGGATGCGGCGGCGCAGGACCCCGACACTATGACGGTCGGCGTCGGCGTCGCCAGCGTGCCGCGCTACGAAGGGTCGGACAAGAGCCGGATCCTTCCCATCCCGCAGGTGCGCGGCAAGGTCAGCAACTACAGCTTCTGGACGCGCGGTCTGTCGCTCTATTTCGATGCGATTCCCGATGACAATCCGAGCGGCGTCGATTTCGAGCTCGGTCCCGTGGTCGGCGCGCGGCTCGACCGCACGCGCCTCAAGACCATCAAGCAGGCGCAGGTCGAGGCGCTGGGCAAGAAGGATGCCGCCATCGAAGTCGGTGGTTTCGTCGGCATCGGCAAGACCGGCATCATCACAAGCGCCTATGACAATCTCTCCGCCCGTGTCGCCATAACCAAGGATGTGGCGGGCGCGCATGAAAGCATCGTCGTCACGCCACAGATCGAGTATTTCACGCCGCTTTCGGTACGCAGCTTCGTGGGGATCGGCCTGTCGGCGGACTATGTCGGCAAGAAGTTCGGCCGCTATTATTTCGACGTATCGCCCGAGCAGTCGCTGGCGAGCGGCCTGCGCGTCTACGACCGTGCGGGCGACAAGGCCGGGTTCCGCCGTGTCGGCGCGAGCCTTGCGGGCGGATATTCGCTGTCGGGCGACATTCGGCGCGGCTGGGCGCTGTTCGGCGCGGTCAATTACTCCCGCCTGCTTGGCCGTTATGCCGATTCGCCGATCGTCGCCGATGTGGGATCGCGCAACCAGTTCATCGCGGCGTTGGGGGTCGGCTACACCTTCTAGGTGTCGCAACCTTGCGCGCAAAGGGTGACGCCCCCCATATTGCGGTCTATGACGCGGCCAAACCCGTATCGAGCGCAGGAGGATAGACGTGGCGACCCTGGGACTGAGTGAAACCGAGAAGGCGGCGGTCGAGGCATTTCGCCAAGACGTGGTGGAGCCTTCGCGCACCAGCCTG
>CAJYHD010000511.1 GCA_913773715.1 uncultured Sphingobium sp. | reverse complement strand
CCGCAGCGTCCCAGGGATGATCCTCGCACCGGGTGAGACGGGGCATGAACCCCTGCCCCATGATCCATTCGAAGGAACCGATTGATGAGCGATAACCCTGAAAAGACCGATCCCGGCCCCCGCACCGTCGAGGCGATCAAGAAGGGCGTCGACGCATATTCCGGGCGCCCCATGCGAGTGGCGGTCACATGGGATAGAAATGCGGACGGGGGCTTCACGATCGGCTGCCCGCATACTTTCGGTGGGATGCATGCGCTTCAACTGGCTGGCAGCCTTGGTACTGCCTCGCCTCAGTTCGTGTCGTGCCAGTTGACGTGGCTGGAGCACGCCACCCGGAGGCGCGAGAACGTCGAAGGCGAGTCCGTCGCGGAGGTGAATGCAGGCCTTGCGATCGTCGAGGCTATTGCCCCTCAGGACGAACTGGAAGCCGCATTGGCGGTCCAGATGGCAGGCAATCATGCGCTTACCATGGAAATGCTGGGGCGCGCCAAGACCAGCCAGAACACTGATACCATGCAAATCTACGGCAACCTTGCCGTGAAATTGCAGCGGACGTTCACCGCTCAGGTGGAGGCGTTGGCTCGGCTCAGAGGCAAGGGCCAGCAAACAGTCCGAGTCGAGCATGTCACCGTTGCGCCTGGCGGCCAAGCGATTGTCGGAGACGTGCACCACTACGGCCAGGGGGGCGGGGGTGCTCAGGAGAAGGAACTACAACCCCATGGAACCGGAAAATCTGAAGCGAGCCGCCCGCTGCTTGGCAAAGACCCGACGGGCAACGGCCTGCCAATCGCCAGCGATGCCCAATGGGCGATGCCGACTTCACGGCGGCCTTAGTCCGGGCGCTCCCTTGGGCAATACCAACGCGTTGAAACATGGCCTTTTCACCCGCGAAATGAGGCAAGCTCGTCGTGAGGTAGCAGCGTTTCAAAACGAATGGCGGCAGTTAGCCAAGCGGATAGGCTAGCACGAATAATACGACATTGCGTAATTTTAGTGCGTAATATATGCTCAATTCGGAACATATTTGCTGACAAACAACAATGCGGCGCTCGAAGCGGATACCGTCGCCGGGTATCAGATACGGAGCAAGAAGATGACCAGCATCTCACTGCAGGATGGCGAATGGAAGCTGATTGTTCCGGCAGGCGAAAATCTGGATGCGGTGATCCGCTCCAAGCAAGGCGCCTTCCGAGCAAGTATTGGCTATCCCCATCAGCTTCTGGATACCGTGATCGCAGTTCCGCCGTTCGCGATACCGAGCAACAAGTATTCCCGTTTTATGGTGAATGCCGGGCTCCCTGTCTACGCACAGGCAGTCGGTGGCTCTGCCATTGCCACTGTCGATATGGTCAAGCCGCAAGCGTAACTCATGGCTGCCGTCAAAAAGATAGCTGGGCTGGTCGCGATCGGAGCTTTAACAGCAGCTTCCGGGGGTTGGGGCCTATCCTTAGCGGGACGGATCGGCCTGACCGGTCTAGCAAAGTCTCTGGTGGGCATGGCGATCGGATCAGCGATTGTCGCAGCCGGTGCTTATGCAGTCGGCCGCATCATCGGCGGCTCCCGCCAGTCTCCCGATCAAGAGGCAGGCAAAGTCAACGTCCGCATTCCCGAGCCCGAGCGCTGGCTGAACGCCGGGATGGCCCGCTCTGGTGGGGGCGCCCTGTTCGGTGAGTTCGATGCGCAGGGGCGATTCTGGTACATCATCGTCCACAGCGACGAGATACTGCACGCGCCGTACAGCTATTTCCTCGACGACGAGCCGGTCACGATCGGCAGCGACGGCTATGTCGTGCAGAAGGAGTTCCGGCTTCAGACGAACAAGGACAAGGACCCTGCGACTGCCGATGGCCAGGGCAAGGGCTATGTCCGCATCTGGACCCGGACCTACACGCCATCGAACCCGACACCCGGCCGTGTAGCAGAGTTCGACGCGGCGATGGGCGCGCTCTGGACGCAGGATCATAAGCTGGTCGGGACGACCTACAGCGTCGTGTGCATGGACGCGCTGGAGATCGAGCACCGCTTCAAGATTTATCGCTGGCGAGGGCCGTTCGGTCTTGGTGAACCGGCAATCAGCACGCTCGGCATGTGGTCAGCCGCTTACGACCCGCGTGACGCCAGCCAGACGCTGGGCAACCGCTCCACCTACAAGCCGACGAAGAACGCCGCTCTTCTATGGGCGTGGTTCAGGACGCATCCGTTCGGGCGCAACAAGCCGGAAAGCAGCATCAACTGGCAGAAGATCGCGGAGCAGGCGGACATCTGCGACCAGACCGTCACCGGCATCGAGGGCGATCAGCCGCGCTACGAGGCCGCGCTTTCCATCGTCGATAGCAAGCGGCGTGGCGATGCCGAGCGTGAAATTCTGCTGGCCTGCGACGGCTTCATCTTCTTCGACGAGCAGGGCAAATCATATATTGAGGTGGGCCACTGGAAGGCCCCAACCGTCGCGCTGTCGCGCAATCGCGACATCATGGGGATGGAGAGCAGGGAAGCGCAGGACGGCGAGAGCCAGACGCACGGCGTTATCGTGCGCTACACCGAGCCGTCTGCGAATTACACGGTGCAGCCGTCCGCCGCGTGGCTGAACCCGCTGTATTATGACCCGCTCGTCACCCCGAAATTCCTGACCGTCGACATCCAGGCGTGCCAGAACCACAACCAGGCGATGCGTCTGGCCAAGGGAATAGGACTGCGGTCGCAGCCGCGTACGATCATTGGTCCAACCGTGAACCTGCGCGGTCTAAAGTGCCGACAAGAGCGCATCATCAACCTCGCGTACGACAACACTATTGCTGGTGACTTTGAGATCGCCACGCCGGTCGAACTGGATGGCAGTGGCATAGCCACAACCTTTTCAGCCGTCCCCATCAATCCGAGCCGCTGGACGCTCCTGCCTGGCGAAGAGCAGCCGAAGCCGGTCGTTGATGGCTCAGGTGGCGCGATTAGCTTCCCGGCCATCACAGGCGAGAACGTCTACTTGCAAGACGGCACAATCCGCATCGACTTTCCGACCGCTCCACGTGACGACGCGACCTATGTGGCGGAATATATCCTGACCTCCGACATCACGGGCGGCGATAATGACCCGTGGATGCCTATGACGATCAACCAGAACACGGCGATCAGCGGGCTTCTGCTGGAAGGCATGGGCTACACGATCCGCTATCGGTACGTCGTCACGTCCGGGCGCGGTCCGGCTTACGAGTATGCCACCGTCTCGACGAAAGCCGTCCTGCCGCCTTCCACGAACCTGACGGCTCAGGGCGATGTCGGCAAGGCAACCGTGACGTGGAAGAACCCGAATGACCTGCGGTTTTTCTCGACCGATGTGTATCGTGGCACGTCAGCCGACTTCGC